>NBMY01000148.1 GCA_002212985.1 Sphingobacteriales bacterium TSM_CSS | reverse complement strand
TTTTGCTATTTTCGGGGTTTCTTTTTTTGCTTTTTCCCTGTTCTGAGCAGTATAACAACTACTGTTTACAAAGATTTGAGCAGTTTTTGCGCATCGGTTTTGCGGTCGTGTACCGATTGGGCGGCCATTTGCTGCAGCAGTTCTTTGGCCTTATTGATGTCTTTGTTTTGCAGGTAAGCCAGTGCCATATACCATTGCGCCTGTTCCTGATAGGGGTTGTTGTTGCCGGCCACGGTTTGCAGTTTTTGCAGGGCTTCGGTTGCCTGCAGGTTTGCCAGCAGTGAAATACCCGCATAAAAATCATAGGTATTCTGGTCTTTGGGGTTCATTTGTGCAAGTTGGTTAAAGGTGGCGGCAGCTTGCGGGTATTGTTGGTTTTGGTAGTATTGCATGGCTTCTGTTTCGGTTTTGGCAACAGATGAAGTATCGGCCATGCCTCTTACGGTAAGCGTATTGGCGTAGGGGCTGAAATTTTGTGCAAAAAGCTGTTGAGGGTCTTTTGTTTGTTCCGAAAAAATAAAATACGCGCCAACGGCCAGCACCAATACGGCGGCAATAGCCAATATAGGGCGCAGCTTTTGGAACATGGAAACTGTTTTTGCCCCTTCTTCTTCTTTGGTTATGGTGGCGGCAATTTGCTCAATTTTATTTTTGGCTGCCTGTTGTTTGCCATATAAGGTAATGAGCGTTTGCACTTCGCGCTGCAACTGCACTTCAGCCTGCAAGGCTTCGTTTTGCTGTATTTCCTGTTCAAATTGTGCGGTTTCCTGTGGCGGCAGCAGTCCGGCCACATATTGTGCTATACGCTCCTGAAGTTGTTCATTTAAACGCATGACTGTTTGGTTTTTACAAGTTAAGCAAATCTGAACTCAGACAACATTTGCCGTATTTGCGGTCTTTCTTCCAGCAATTCCTTAAGGCGGTTGCTGCATTTCAGTTTTTTATTGCGGGCATTTTGGGCGTTTTTAAAACCCATTTGCACGGCAATATCTTCCATAGGCAGGTTTTCGTAAATGGCTAAGAGGAGCATTTTTTTGCATTCTTCGCCAATAAGGGTTAAAACACCCAGCACGGTATTGGTTTTTTCTTGTTCTACCAGTGCTTCGTGTGCGTGTTGGTCGAGCGGTTCACCTTCGTTTTGCAGGGTTTTTTCATAGGCTGCGTGGTAGGTGCTGCGCTTAAGCCGGTTTAACCACATATTTCGGGCAATGGCATACAGGTAGGTACCTATACTGCTTTCGCCTTTAAATCTGCCCGATTTTACCTGTTCGTAAAAAGCCGCAAGTGCATCATGAAACAAGTCTTTGGCTTCTTCGTGAGTGCCCTTGTTGGCAGTTACCAGTTTTACCACCGCCGCAAAATGCTGCTTGTATAAAAACTGTAAACTTTGGTTTTCGGCTTTTCCGCCTTGTAAAATACCGCCAATAAGGTCGGTATCGGAGTTGGTTTTACTGAATGATAGCATTGCTGTCTGTGCTGTTCAATGGTTAGTGTAGTGTGGGGGTAAATTGTAACCGCCCCTTGCTTATTAATTGCTGGCAAGTTAAGTAATTTATGCTTTTTTGGCAAAAATAAGGGTAAATAGCTATTAAAAGAAAGTGGTAAACCGACTTAAATTTTACGTAAAACTATAAATAGCTACCCGATGCTAAAAAAAGCCCATAATTTGCATCAAAAATCGGGTAAAACTGTTGATACTTGCAAATCTTAAGGAAAGTGGGTAAGCAGGTGCTAATTACCCGATGTTAGCAGCCATTCTAACAACTCAACAATTATTGCTATGTACAATCTCCCGCACCACAAAGAGCAAAATGCGCAGGTAATTAAAGCCTTTATGTATAAGTATCCGTTTGCTTTTTTAACCGGATGCGACTCGGAAAACAAACCTGTTGCTACACAAGTGCCGGTTTTTATGGAAGACAAAGAGGGCAGGCAAATATTAAGAGGGCATATTATGAAAAATACAGACCATCATAAAGCCTTTTTGCACAATGAGCATGTTCTTGTTGTTTTTACCGGCCACAACACCTATGTAAGCGGCACCTGGTATAGCAACCCCTATACGCCTTCTACCTGGAACTACATGAGTGTACATGCTAAAGGCATTATCCGATTTTTGAATGACGTTGAATTAATGGATGTACTTCGGGTTACAACGCTGCATTTTGAAAATCATGACTCCAATTCTACTACTATTTTTGATAACCTGCCTGCCGAATACACACAAAAATTGATGAAGGCAATTGTAGCTTTTAGTATTGAAATAACAGAAATAGACACTGTTTTCAAACTGAGCCAGGACAGAGATGTGAAAAGCTATGAGCATATTATAGCCCAACTCAGCAAACAGGGCGAAAACGGAAAGGTAATAGCTGTCGAGATGGAAAAAAGAACAAAAGAGGTATTTCCCGATGTTAAACAATAACATTGCGAACCATACAACAGCCGCAATCTGATAAACAACCAAAATAATTATTTATATGTCAGTTACATTAGAACAGCGCAAGCACAATGTATTTGTAGGGTTAACCGTAGTTTTTATTGCCAACGCCATTTTGGCCGAAATTATAGGGGTAAAAATATTTTCGTTTGAACAGGTAATGGGTTGGCAACCGGCGCAAATACCGCTTTTGGGCAACCTTAAATTAGATATTAACCTGAGCGCCGGCGTAGTGCTGTGGCCGGTAGTGTTTATTTTATCCGATGTAATTAACGAGTTTTTTGGGCGCGATGGTGTAAGGCGAATAACCCTGCTATCGGTAGCAGCTATTATTTATGCTTTTTTCATAATTTACATTGTAACCTCATTGCCGCCTGCCGGTTTTTGGGTAAGCAACAATGCAACCGATGTTGCCGGCAATCCGTTTAACATCAACACTGCCTTTGCCAGCATATTTAAACAAGGGTTGAATATTATATTTGCTTCGCTAACTACCTTTTTAATCAGCCAATTTTTAGATGCCACCATTTTTTACCATTTCCGCCGCATTACCGGCAGTAAATTAATTTGGTTGCGCGCTACTGGTTCTACCCTTATTTCGCAATTGGTTGACAGCTTTTTAATTCTCTTTCTGGCCTTTTACCTATTGGGCAACTGGAGTTGGGAGCAGGTAGTTTCGGTAGGCATTATACAATACATTTACAAGGTAATGGCTGCCGTTGTATTAACTCCCCTTATTTATCTGGCACACTACCTCATTGACCACTATATTGGCGTAAAAGAAGCCGAGCATATTGTAGAAACAGTAGATGCATAACCTGTGCAGTAAGTAACTTCCAAATAGATTGCTGCTTTGTATTTACCTTTTTTCAGGTTATCTTTGTACAAAGTTTTAATTGTTTTTCTGTACATTGATAGGTTGTTTATGTCGCACTATGTAAATCCATATACCGATTACGGCTTTAAACGTTTGTTTGGCGAAGAGGCAAACAAAGATTTACTTACCGATTTTTTGAACCAGTTGCTCCCCCCCAATCACCAGATAACCGAGCTTGGGTTCAAGAACAACGAACAGATTCCGGAGTTTAGCGAAGCTCGCAAAGCCTTTTTTGATATACATTGCCAAACGGTAAGCGGCGACCAGATTATTGTAGAGATGCAGAAGGCAAAAATCAACTACTTTAAAGACCGTAGTTTGTTTTACGTTACTTTTCCCATTCGGGAGCAATCCAAAAAAGGCGATTGGGATTTTAAGCTGCCGCACATATACTTCATTGCCATACTGGATTTTGAGTATGACGAAACGGAAGAACGCCGCAAGTTTTTACGCAGCATATCTCTTAGAGATGAGGAAGGCGAATTGTTTTATGACAAGTTGCATTTTAAGTTTCTTCAGATGCCGTTGTTTAAAAAAACAGAAGAGGAGTTAAGCAGTCATTTCGACAAATGGATATACTTTTTGAAGAATTTGGAAAGTTTTGACAAGATACCTGAGATTTTGCGCGAACCCATATTTGAGCGCGCCTTTGACATAGCTGCCCTTGCTCGGCTAAACCCGCAACAATACCAACAATACCAAAATAGCCTGCTGAGTTACCTTGAAATGAAAGAGGTGGTAAAAACCGCATTTGACGAAGGCGTTGATGAAGGCATAGAAATAGGGAAGGAGCAGGGCATAGAAATAGGGAAGGAGCAGGGTATAGAAATAGGGAAGGAACAGGCGCTATTACAAATAGCCCGAAACATGAAAGCGGCAGGCATTTCTGCCGATGAAATTGCAAAAATTACCGGGTTGCCGGTAAAGGAAGTAGATAAACTGTAAAACGCGCGCTTCACATAATTTAATTCAGCTAATCACATTTGTATATGTCGCACTATGTAAATCCATATACCGATTACGGCTTTAAACGTTTGTTTGGCGAAGAGGCAAACAAAGATTTACTTACCGATTTTTTGAACCAATTGCTCCCTCCCAACCACCAGATAACCGAGCTTGGGTTCAAGAACAACGAACAGATTCCGGAGTTTAGTGAAGCTCGCAAAGCCTTTTTTGATATACATTGCCAAACGGTAAGCGGCGACCAGATTATTGTAGAGATGCAGAAGGCAAAAATCAACTACTTTAAAGACCGTAGTTTGTTTTACGTTACTTTTCCCATTCGGGAGCAATCCAAAAAAGGCGATTGGGATTTTAAGCTGCCGCACATATACTTCATTGCCATACTGGATTTTGAGTATGACGAAACGGAAGAACGCCGCAAGTTTTTACGCAGCATATCTCTTAGAGATGAGGAAGGTGAATTGTTTTATGACAAGTTGCATTTTAAGTTTCTTCAGATGCCGTTGTTTAAAAAAACAGAAGAGGAGTTAAGCAGTCATTTCGACAAATGGATATACTTTTTGAAGAATTTGGAAAGTTTTGACAAGATACCTGAGATTTTGCGCGAACCCATATTTGAGCGCGCCTTTGACATAGCTGCCCTTGCTCGGCTAAACCCGCAACAATACCAACAATACCAAAATAGCCTGCTGAGTTACCTTGAAATGAAAGAGGTGGTAAAAACCGCATTTGACGAAGGCGTTGATGAAGGCATAGAAATAGGGAAGGAGCAGGGTATAGAAATAGGGAAGGAACAGGGTATAGAAATAGGGAAGGAACAGGCGCTATTACAAATAGCCCGAAACATGAAAGCGGCAGGCATTTCTGCCGATGAAATTGCAAAAATTACCGGGTTGCCAGTAAACCAAATTAACCAATTATAAGCCGGCGATGCTTGTTTTTTGAAAAATCGGTATTATATCCCATTTTTATCCCCCTGTAAACTTGTGGCTAATCATTAGGCCAATAAAAAAATGGTAACTTTGCGCATTCAAACAATTTAAAACTCCTAATTTGTTTATGCACAAAATTACCATGGCTTTTGCAAAAGCCGCTTTACTCAGTTTGGCAATGAGTTGTGCCGTTCTCATTCCGGCAAAGGCACAAGATTTTACCGGCTTCAATATAAACCCATGGTCGGGTGTAACAGGTATTGATTTGCAGCCCGCCAACGTTGTGGGCAGCGTGTATAAAGCCGACATTAACCTTATTGGCGCCAGCATTTACGCCGGCAACAACTACCTTAAATTTAAACCCAAGCCGGTTTTCAGGTGGTCATTAGATCAGGATAAATCAAACGAATTGGATACCACCGGCGTTAATACTAAATTTGTAGCGCACACCCGCCTCCAACTGCCGTCGGCCATGTTTGAAATTAACCCCAATATGGCTGTTGCATTAACCATACAAGCCCGCGTTGCCGCCCAAGCCGATAATGTAGGCAAAGAATTGGCCAAAATGATATATGACGACCTGCAGTACAACCCCTATCTGGGTAAAACTTATACCACACCCGGCGCTTCCATCAACCAAATGAGCTGGGCCGAAATAGGTCTTACCTACGGCTACCTGCACTACCTTAGCGGCGGACACCGGTTTAAAATTGCCGCCCGAATTAAATACCTCATGGGGTTAAATGCCCTCTACATAAACACCAGCGATGCCTCTTACCGTTTCGATGCAGGCGATGTGCTGAGTGTTTACAACTCAAACTTTAACTACGGACATACCGAAACCGGCATGGGATTTCTTAAATTTAAGCCTCAAAGCAACTCCGTAGGGTTAGATGCCGGATTTAAGTACTCTTTTAAAAACCGCCTTGTTTTGGGCGTTTCGGTTTTAGATGTCGGTGCGCTTACCTTTGACAAAGCTTCCGGAACCGGCGATTTCAGCGCCAATATCAGCAACTGGGATTTAAATGCCGTGCAGTTTGAATCTTTGCAGGATTTTGACGATACCCTGCAAAACCGCGTAACCTTTAAACCCGATAAAAGACAGTTTAAAATGCACTTGCCTACTGCGCTAAGTTTCCAGGCCACTGCTTATTTGTGGGAAAGCGGCGTGTTTGAAGGCGGCGGGTACGATAATATTTACCTAAGTTTTTATTCATATACCGCTATTGGAAGCAACAAAGAAGGCAACCGCATTAAAGCAATTAACACCTATGTGTTTACACCCGGCTTTACCACCATTGCCATTACCGGCGGTGTGCCCGTTTCTATAAACGAGTTTGAAGGGGTAAGAGTAGGCGGCTTTTTGCGCCTCGGACCTTTTGTTCTGGGTTCTAAAAACATATTCTCTTCCCTGTTTACCAAAGAAATATCGGAAGCCGATGCCTATTTAGCCATTAAAATTCCGCTGCTCAAAGCCAAACCGCAGTTGGTGCAAGGTTGCCCTAAACACTTCTAACCACTTTCGGTAAAATTTAAACCGCAAGGCAATAGGCAAGGAGCACAAGGAGTTAAACAAATCAGTTGATGCATAACATTTCAAATCAATAGTGAACTTTGCTGTAAAAGAACAAACTGCTAATCTCTCCTAACTTTTGGAGTTTGAAATCGGAAAACTAACTACATTCAGAAGTCATATAAGAGTTATGAGAAAACAACTTTCCATTTATCAAATCATTGCTGTCTGTTTATTGCTCACAAATTGCCATTTTTTGTGGGCACAACAAAAACCCTCGCCCATATTTATAGCTCCCGACGCGCCCTCGTGGATGCAGTTAATGGTGCAGGATAACCCCAATGTGTTTGAAGTGGAACGGGCTTTTGATGATTACTACAAAACCCGTAAATTTGAAAAAACCGATTATACGCAGTATTTTAAGCGCTGGATGCATTGGGCGCGGCAATATGTACAGCCCGATGGCACCATACACATACCAACTCCCGCAGAACAGGCCGAATTTGAAAACCGGCTGCTTCAATTGCACGGGCAAAAACCACCCCAAAACGGCGCCCAAAAACTGTCTGATACATGGACTTTTGCCGGGCCAAACCAAACTTACGACAAAGACGGCGTAACCGTTGTAACTTGGCAAACCAATATTTACTGCGTTGACATTGCCCCCTCCAACAGCAATGTACTGTATGCCGGCGGCGAAACCGGCGGTATCTGGAAAACTACCGATAAAGGGCTGAACTGGATATTGCTTACCAAAAGCGTATCGCATGGCTCGTTTGGCGCCATTAAAATTCACCCCACCGACCCCAATACCGTGTATGCCGGTACCGGCGGTAAAATTATTAAAACCACCAATGGCGGCGCCACCTGGACAACCGTTTATACCGAAAGCGGACTGTGGGTAAACGAAATTGCCATTCATGCCACCAACCCAAACATAGTAATGGCTGCTGCCGAAGAAGGACTCTTGCGAACCGACAACGGAGGCACTTCCTGGACAGAATCTTTCCCCGAATTTTCTTGGGCGGTAAAGCCAAAACCTGATGCGCCTGATACCTTCTTTGCCATACGCGACAACGGTGCCGGCAGCGATTTTATGATTAGTACCAACGGCGGCATCACCTGGGCGCCGTCTAACACCGGCTGGTATGTGCCAACCGGCGACCGAACCGTTACCGGCGCCATTATTGCCCCCTGCCCCTCTAACCCCAATAAACTCTACGCCTATTTGTGCGGCAGCGGAACCGACCTCTACGGCTATATTGGCGTATTTGTTAGCACCAATGCCGGCGCAAGCTGGGCTAATACCAACCCGTCAAATGCTATTGGAGCGCCTTACAGTGTGCCCACCCACAGCAACCTTATGGCCAGCAACGGCACTACCGGCCTGCAACAGGGTTTTTATGACATGGCCATTGTGGTAAACCCTGCCAACGACCAGCAACTCATTGCCGGTGGCACCTCGTGGTATAAAAGTACCGATGGCGGCGCTACCTGGGTAGGATTGGGCAGCTATATTGGCGGTGTTTTATCCTGGAGCCATCCCGATATTCAGTGTACCGTAGCACAAGGCAGCGATTTGTGGATTGCCAGCGATGGCGGGTTAAACTACTCACCCGATTTTGGCGCCACACACGAAGCCCGTATGAACGGCATTTCGGGAGCCGACCTTTGGGGTTTTGACAGCGGCTGGAATGAAGATATTTTGGTGGGCGGCCGCTATCACAACGGCAACATGGCCTTTCACCAAAGTTTTCCGGAAGGGAAGTTTTACCGCATGGGCGGCGCCGAAGCCCCCACCGGCTACGTAAACCCAAGCACCGAACGCAAAATTTACCACTCCGATATTGGCGGACACCGCATAAAAGGCGGTTTTACCAACGGCGTTACCTCGTTCAGCACCAGCATTTTCCCCAACGAAAGCTACGCCTACTACGCCAACAGCGAAATGACCTGGCACCCGCAATGCTGGAGTATTGTGTTTTTGGGCAATGCCAACATTTTATATAAAAGTACCGATGGCGGTTCTACCTTTTTCCCGCTTTACACGTTTCCGGGCACTACCGACTATAAAGTGTATGAGGTGGACATTGCCCGCTCTAACCCGCAGGTAATGTACTGCTCGCAGTGGGACGGAACCGATGACAAAATATGGCGAAGCGCCGACGGCGGACTAACCTTTACCGCCTGCACCCCGCTGCCCCTGCCCAACAACAACGACCGCGTAAAACTGAGCGTCAGCGCTACCGATGCCAACACCATGTGGGTAGCCGTTACCTATGGTTCTAACGGTAAAAAAGTATATAAAACCACCGATGGCGGCGCTAACTGGGTAAACCTTACCACTGCAACCCTCAACAGCATAAAGGTGCAGGATATTTTGGCCCAGCACGGTACCAACGGCGGTGTGTATATAGGCACCAACGCCGGCGTGTTTTACCGAAACAATACCCATACCGACTGGCAACCTTACGCTGATGGGTTGCCCTTAAGTACCGAGTGCAACCGCCTGAAACCTTTTTACCGCGATGGTAAACTGCGAAACGGAACATGGGGCTTTGGCGTTTGGGAAGCGCCCCTCTACGAACCATCTGCCACCATTGCACAGGCCATGACCGATAAACTGACCACCGCCTGCGCCCGCGACACGTTTTATTTCGATGATTATTCGGTACTGAATCACACCGGCGCTTCATGGAACTGGAGTTTTCCGGGTGCTGCTTTTGTGGCCAATGCCAATACCCGAACACCAAAAGCCGTATTTGGCGCAACGGGCAACTACCAGGCCATTATGAACCTTACCACCCCCGCCGGCACCTTTGCCGATACACTTTTTTTATCCATTACCGAAAACCTGTGCGCCGCCGATACCCTGCCGGGTAAAGCCTTGTCGTTAGACGGCAGCAACTATTATGCCTCGCTGCCGGCGCTTAACCTCAATACCAATACCTTTACCGTAACCGCCTGGATTAAAGCCAACGGAACCCAAAACGACTGGGCCGGGCTGGTGTTTTGCCGCGGCGGAAATACCACTGCCGGCATAAGCCTTCGCAATACCAACGAACTGCGTTACCACTGGAACGATACCGGCTACAGCTGGTCATCGGGCTTAATAGTGCCCGATAACGAATGGACACATATTGCGCTGGCAGTATCGCCAACATCGGTAAAAATATACAAAAACGGCGTGGCTGCTACCAATACCACTACCGTAAACATAGAAGAGTTTAACAGCAATATGCAAATCGGACGCGACCCCAACGGCGGAGCGCGTTACTACAAAGGGCTGATGGATGAAGTTTGTATATACAACCGCACGCTTTCGCAAAACGAAATTCGGGAATTGATGCACCTCACCAAAAAGCCCGAAACCGATATTTCGCTGTTGGCATATTTTCAGTTCAATACCGATGCATCGGGCAATACCGAGTACGACAAAGCTCGCGGCAACCATGCAACACTTGCCAACGGCGCTTTCCGTACCACCTCAACCGGGCCCTTTGCCGGCGGCGTTAGTTACCGTACCACCGCAAGCAACGGCAGCATTGCCGACTCGCCTGCCGTGGGGCTTAGGCTCAAATTTAACGCCACTTCATCGCCCAATGGCGAAATTGTGCTTAACCGCCTCAATACCCTGCCCGATGCCGTGCCGGCCTGCAGCAGCTACCTGTCTGATAACCGGTACTGGATTGTAAACAACTACGGCAGCAATGCCGCCTTTACCCAACCCGACTCCATTAAATTTTATGGCTTACAGGTGCCGCCTTTGGCCAATGTTGCAGCATCGGGTTACAACCTGTTTAAACGCAATTTCAATGCCGATGGAAATACGTGGGGCAGCCCGCTCAGCAATCCGGTGCTGGTAACCGAAGGTACATCGGGCAATTTTAGGTTTGCATCGGGCAATAACCTTACCGGTATGGGGCAGCTTTTCATGACATCAAACCTTACACAGCAAAATATTGCCGGCATAACGGAAACCTGTATCAACAATACCGAAACATACAGCGTAACGCCGCTTGAAGTGCCAAACGCAACTTATAACTGGGTAATTACATCGGGCAACGGCACCATTGTTTCGGGGCAGGGAACCCCGCAAATTCAGGTGCAGTGGGAAAACGGCATTTCGGGGCAGATAAGCGTTTCTATTTCGTATTAAGTTGCTTGGTAGCATAATCTTTGTTTATGCTATGGCAAACACTAAAGAACAACAACAGATGGAACAAAAAAATACCAAACAGCCGGCATCGGGCGGAAACACACTTAAAGTATTTGCAGCTGTAATAGCTGTACTCATACTCTTGTTTTTGTTTGCCAACCGCAGCAGTTTTATGTCATCGGGTGGAGAAGAGAGCAGTCTGCCTGCGGCTGAGAAAAACAGCGGGTCGGCAACACCGGCAACATCGGGGGCATCATCTGCCAATTCAAATGAGCGGCAAACACTTAACCAACAGGGTTCGCGCCAATTGGAAGAGGGTAGGGTAGAGGAGGCCATTGCCACTTTTACCCAATTGGTAAACACCAAAAAAGACGATGCCGCAGCCTACCACAACTTAGGCGTGGCGTACAATCAAAAAAAAGATTATGCGAATGCCATTATACAGTTTAAAAAAGCCATTGAACTGAACCCGAAATTTGAAACCGCCTATTACAGCCTTGGCATGACACAGGAAGAAAGCGGCAGCAAACAAGAGGCTATGGAAACTTTTAAACAATTGCTGCAACTAAACCCGCAGGAAAAAAGAGCGCTTTTACGGATTGGTATTTTATATGACGCTCAAAATAAATACCCCGAAGCCATAGAAGCCTACCAAAAAGCAGTAGTCATAGACCCCAACTATTACACCGCCTATTTTAACCTGGGCAATACCTACCTGCAACAGAAAAATACCGGTAAAGCCATTGAAAGCTACGAAAAGGCCATTGCCATAAAGCCCGATTATGCCAACCCGTATGTAAACCTGGCACATTGTTATATGGACAAGGGCAACCACGCCAAAGCACAGGAATTGTTTAAAAAAGCCATGCAATTAGACCCCAACTTAAAAGCCACGCCCCTAAAATAACAGCAGGCAACCATGCAAAAAACACCCAACAGCCAACTGCTGCGGTTAACGGAAGAAGATTACCGGCAAGCGCCAAAACTTCCGGTGGTGGTTGTGTTAGATAATGTTCGCAGCGCCAACAATGTAGGCTCTGTATTTAGAACAGCTGATGCTTTTTTATTGGAGGCTCTTTACCTCTGCGGCATAACCGCCACGCCGCCCAACAAAGATATACACAAAACTGCCTTAGGCGCTGCCGATTGGGTACAGTGGCACTATGCCCCACAAACCGCCCTGGCAGTTGCACAACTGAAGGAGCAAGGCTATGTCATTGCTGCCATAGAACAGGCAAAAGAAAGCATACTCCTAAACCAATTTACCATAGTTCCAAACCAAAAATACGCATTGGTTTTTGGGCACGAAGTGGAAGGCGTAAGCCAGGAGGTGATGAACCTGGCCGATGTTTGCATAGAAATACCGCAATTTGGCAGCAAGCACTCGCTCAATATTGCCGTAAGTGTGGGGGTGGTTTTGTGGGAGTTGGTGCGGCAATACAGCACTTTTAATATGGCAGAACAATAAAAGGTAAACCATGCCGCAGCAGCGCTTTGCAAAGTGGTTACCTGCTATTTTTTATAAAAAAATTTAATACAAAATAAATACACAATGGCCGTTAAAAATTTTGAAAAAAATACAATAACTTGCGCCCCAATTTCAATATATCCTGCCTGCTGCCGCTAACCTTTTGCAATAAGAAAGAGAGCTAAGCGGTAGTTATAATATATAAACAGATTAGCGTCAATGGTATTTTCAAGTATTGTGTTTCTATTTTTATTCCTGCCTTTAAATTTGCTGTTTTACTATGCATTTAAGGATAGAAATTACCGCAACATAGTACTTGTTGGCTTTTCTTTGTTTTTTTATGCATGGGGCGAACCGGTATGGATTACGCTGCTTATTTTGTCGGCATTTGTAGATTATTTGAATGGGTTGTTTATAGAAAAATATCGCAACCGGCCTATAGCAAAACTGGGCATTTACAGTACATTAATATTTAATGTAGGGCTGCTTATGCTCTTTAAATATGCCGATTTTATAGCCCACAACATCAACATGTTTTTTCCTGTTCATATAAAAGAGCCGGGGTTTATATTGCCAATAGGTATATCGTTTTATACTTTTCAAACCATTTCCTATACCATAGACGTTTACTACGGGCATGTAAAAGCACAGCGGTCTTTTTTAAACTTTCTCATGTTTGTATCGCTCTACCATCAGCTTGTGGCAGGGCCCATTGTAAGGTATGAGCATATTGCACGCGAAATTGATGAGCGGTTATTTAGTTGGGAAGATTTTAACAGTGGCGTAGTGCGGTTTTGCATCGGGCTTTTTAAGAAAGTAGCTATTGCCAATATTGCCGGCGATATTGGAAGCGGTTTTCTCGACGGCGATTTTTCAACCCTATCGGTGGCCGGCGGCTGGCTTGGCTTGGTTATGTTTACTATTCAGATTTACTTCGATTTTTCGGGATATTCTGATATGGCAATTGGCTTGGGCAGAATGTTTGGTTTTCATTACCACGAAAATTTCCGTTACCCTTATTTATCGGCCTCTATTACAGATTTTTGGCGCCGCTGGCATATTTCGCTCGGTTCATTTTTTAGAGATTATATATATATACCCCTTGGCGGAAGCAAATCTAACACTGCCCGAAACCTTTTTATAGTTTGGGGCCTAACCGGCCTCTGGCATGGAGCAAGCTGGAATTTTGTTATTTGGGGCTTATACTTTGGTTTTATAATTTACGCCGAAAAGATATTGCTTGCCCGAATTTTGCTAAAAGTGCCATCCTTTGTGCGGCATACCTATTCTTTGTTTTTAATTATACTGGGGTGGGCAATTTTTTATTTTACCGACCTATACAGGCTTGCCGGTTTTCTGAAAATTATATTTGGGGCAACCGGCAATGCACTCATTGATTTTGAAACTACACACGTATTTTATGAGAACCTGTATTGGCTTATTTTGGCGGTGCTGCTCTGTTTTCCGGTGTACCATTGGTTTCAGGACTCGGCTTTGTCTCATGCCCGGCTGCGCCAAGCTTACTGGTATGTAATAGCGCCAATTAGTATGCTGTTGTTTGTGGTGTCTGTGGCTTTGCTGGTTGGTAGTTCTTACAACCCGTTTCTTTATTTCAGGTTTTAAGTTAAAAAGCAAACAGTTATGGAGTTAAAGTGGTCAAATACTATTATGAAAACCAATGCCTTGCTGTTTGTGGCATTACTGTTTGCCGGTGGGTTACTTTTTGTAACCATACCCAAACAAGCCGTTTCTGAAAAAGAAAACCGCAAACTGGCACAACTGCCCCCTCTTACTTTTGAGAACCTGTGGAATGGTAAACTGGCCGAAGGTATTGATGACTATTGCTCCGATAATTTTGTTTTCAGAAACGGGTTTATTGACTTTGCCAACAGGTTAAAGGCGCTTAAAGGATTTACCTATGAAAACGTTGTAATTTACAACAACCCCAGAGCAGAAACAGAAACAATTCCTGCCACAACCGATACCACCGCCGTTCCGCCCGTTTTGCCCGATACCACCGGTTTCAAAACCGCCCTGCCCGAAGATGCCGGCAATACCGCAAACTATGATATTGTTAAATCGGTAGTAATTTATAATAACCGGGCAGTACAGGTATTGGGCGGTTCAAAGCAAACAGTAGCCAGATATGCAGCCGTGTTGAACCGTTATAACAGCCAGTTAAGTTCCGATGTGCAAATATATGCCATGGCAATTCCTATTGGTTCTGATTATTATTTACCCGAAAAAATTACCCGCGATAAACAAAAGGAAAAAAAATGTATTGATTTTTTCTACAGCCAGTTGGATTCCTGCATTGCACGCGTACCCGTTTACGAAGAGCTGGAGCAACACACCAAAGAGTATGTACAGTTTAATACAGACCACCACTGGACCGGGCTTGGCGCTTACTATGGATACAAGGCCTTTTGCAAGGCGGCCGGCATTGCCCCCCTGCCATTAACCCAACTTACCCGTAAGGTAATTCCCGACTTTATAGGATCGCTCTATTATTACACCCTTGATGAAGGATTGCTTCAAAACCCCGATAGCGTTGAGTATTTTAAAACCCCCGTAAAAACTGCTACCATTTATTTTTTATCTGATACCATACCTCCCAAACCGGCTAGTGTATATGCCGAGTACGCCAAAGGCAGAAACGCCTATGGGGTATTTCTCGGGTCAGATTACCCCTTAATGAAAATTGTTACCGATGTAAAAAACGGTAAACGAATTTTGGTTATAAAAGACTCTTACGGGAATGCCTTTACTCCCTACCTGACCAGCCATTTTGAAGAAGTATTTGTAGCAGATTACAGATACTTTTGGGGAAATATTAAGAAATTTGTCAGTAAAAATAATATCACCGACATATTATTTGCACACAACACCTATGTTATTAACAAAGAGTTTACTGTAAAACGCGAAACAGCCATGCTGCTCGGCAATATCGAAAAAAAGAAACAACCTGCACCCAAAGATACCTCGGTAAACATAACTTTGCCGGCAACCACCATACCCGACACAGTTAAAAAACAGGACCAATGAGAACTGCCCTTTCCATTTTTTTGCTTCTCCTCTTACTCGTTTTTGCCGCCCTGACCGGTAAAAACAACTCTGCAATATTGCCTGCCGCCCTCTCTGATTATGACTTTATTAACCGAGAGGCAAATGTAATTGAATACAACAACAACAAAATTTTGCAGGCCTTTTACGACAAATGGAAGGTAGAAGGGTATTCAAACATTAGCATTGCACATTTTGGCGACTCGCACGTGCAGCCCGATTATTTTACTTCGGTGGTAAGGCAGCAATTACAGCAACTCAAGGGCAACGGCGGACGCGGCATGATTTTTCCTTACGCCATGGCCAAAACCTATTCGCAGTCAGACTATAAATCAAAATTTACCGGCAACTGGAAAACCGCCAACAGCATTCAAAACCCTCCGCAAATACCATTAGGTGTATCGGGTTTTGTTGCTCAAACCATAGATACGGCTGCCTCGTTCAGCATTTTGTTTACCAAACCACAACCGCCCGGACCCAAATTTATAAAAGTATATTGCAATAAAAATCCTACTACCTACCAGTTAACCGTAAAATCAAGAAGGCAGTACCAAACATTAAGCTTTGAAGATGCCAGCGATGCCTATGTTCCCTATGTTTTGTTTTACCTGCCCGAAACCGGCGATACGCTTGAATTTGTGCTCCAAAACAAGCGCCTTAACAACAATTTGTTTGAACTCTATGGCATAAGTATTGAAAACAATGCCGGCGGCGTTATTTACCATAACTTAGGTGTTGGCGGAGCAACCTATTCTGCTGTGCTAAACCAACAATACTTTACCCAACAATTTCCGTTTCTTGCCCCCGATTTGGTTATTTTAGACTGGGGAACCAACGATATTATCTATAAAAACAAACTGGAAGCCGACTTGGCCGGTGTGGTAGTTGCCACCATTAATAAAGTGCGAAATGCCTACCCCAATACACTCATTATGCTCACCTCTGTGCAAGATATGAACCGTAAAGGGGTTAATATTTCGGCAGCAAAAGATTTTTCAGACCTTATAAGAACTATTGCTTTTGAACAATCTTGCCTGTATTACGATTGGTACAGGGTAGCCGGCGGCGCGTATTCCATGAATAAATGGTTTAACAATAAACTGGCTCAACCCGATAACATTCATTTAAGCGTAAAAGGCTATGAACTAAAAGGGAACTTGTTTTTTGAGGCATTGACCAAAACACTTCAGTACTACAATGCCAACAGAGACAGTTGCTGCTTGGTGCTGGCTCCTCCGCAGCCAAACACCCTACCCCCCGTTCAACCTGCCTATAATGAAATGCCCCCGCCTCTTAATCCTGCCCCGCCGCCGGTACCTGCAACCAAAGACATTAGCTGCCGGTATCTGGTAAAAACCGGCGATACCCTTACCGCCATTGCCCGAAAATACGCCATATCCGTAAAAGAAATTATGCAATGGAACAAATTAAACAACGAAAAAATTATGGTGGGGCAAAACCTTCTTATCAATAAAAAGTGCCGGTAATTTGCCGCATAGGGCTGGGGTAATCTGAATCCGGCTCAGGTAGAGTAAAAGGTTAAAAGTGTGCTTTGCAGGAAGCGGTGTAGCGCATTGACATCTACTGCCGGTTTTACTGTATGATGCTTGGTGGAACAATGTAAATCTTATGCTACGCCTATTCCAACCACGTATTAAATGAACAAGCGGGGCAAAAGTTGTCTGCAATCAAAATGCATAGAGTTTTTGGGTGAATTTGTTGCGCACGAAAAACAAGTTGCGGTAATTACATGCAAATTGTCGCAACATATAAGATGTTAGTTGTCTATTTAATGAACATTTTTACTTTTTTTTAAAAAATATATGTAATGAGTGGTACAATTTTTTTCAAAAAACAACTACATTTAAAACGGCAATAGAAATGCTCTGCAAACAGGGTTAAAATGGTTACAATATTGTCCAATATTGCTTGTATGCAAAAGCCTCTATTGCCGGCAATATTTTTCCAACCTCTAAATCAAACAATTATGAACTTGAACAAAATTTTACTTGCGGGCCTTGCAGGCGGCGTTGTTTCTTTTTTCTTAGGATGGATAATTTACGGTATGCTCTTGCGTGGCGCCTTTGAACCCCAATACACCACCCCCATTATGCGCCCCGATAATGAAATGGTATTTTGGGCGCTAATTCTGGGCAACCTTAGTTGCGGCATGTTGTATTCATACATTTTTGGCCGTTGGGCAGGCATTTCAAACTGGATGACCGGCGCACAGGCCGGCGCCGTTATTGGGCTGCTAATAGGCATGTATTATGATTTTACTATGTACGCCACTGCTAATGTCATGACCTTACAAGGAACACTCATGGATTTGGTGGTTTGTGTTGTTATGGGCGCTGCCGTAGGCGCTGTTGTGGCTTTTGTATTGGGTATGGGTGGTAAAAAATAGTAGCCCTTACGCCAGAAGAGCGATAGCAACATTGGGTCTTTTAAAAAAGGATAAACCCTTATGTATAAATAACGGGGGTTTAATAATTGCCCAATGTATGCTCTATTTTAGTTCCGGCAAACGGCTGCCTTGTACAGCGCTGTTTGCCGGAATTTTATTAAGATATTATACTTAAAGCAGATATTGCCTGTTGTGTTTAGCGGCATTATAAACACATAAAAAATAAAATATTTTATTTGAATACAAGATGTATCAGAAAAGTTAAATTTCGGAAACAATACAAATGTAAAATAAACCGAAAAATTGTTGTGTTTCCCGTAACTTCGGGTTGGCAACACATCCATTTTCGTGCTAACCTTCTAAAAACCTACGCCAT
>NBMY01000144.1 GCA_002212985.1 Sphingobacteriales bacterium TSM_CSS | reverse complement strand
GGGCAATTAAGCTTACCGGAGCAGAGTTGCCGCAAACAAAGTTGGGTGTTGGCAGCGGGTTGTTGAGGGCAGGCGTTGCCGCAAACGGGTAGGTAAAGTTAAGGGTATTAGTACAACCATTGGCGTTGTCGGTAAATACAACGAAGTACACATCAGTTGCCGATGGCGTTTGCGCTGCCGGGTCGGTGTCGGCTGTACCGCCGTCAAGCAAAGTACCGCTGGTTTGCGGATTGCCTAAATACCAGAGTAATGTACCGGCAGTACCGCCCGTAATTTGGTTTTCGAGAAGGGTCAAATCTACTTCGGTGCCTGCACAAACCGGTGTGGGTGTAGGTTGTGTTAATGAAGGCGGTGTGTTTATGGTATAGGTAACTTCGGTTGAATTGGAGCAACCAGTGGTGAGGCTGGTAAAACTAACGCTGTAGGTGCTGCCGCTAACCGGATTTACCAAAATTTGTCCCGATGCATTGGGCAGCAGCAGGTTATTATTAGAATCGTACCATTGGAACAAACCTGTTTCGGTAATTAAGGAGGGTTGCAACAAGGTTAAATCTACCTGTTCGCCCGGGCATATTTCGGGCACAACACTTAATAAAATAGGTTGGGGATTGAAAACCGCCTGCACAAACAGTTTGTTGCTGCATCCCGTAGTAGCATCAGTAAATAAAGCAAAATATTTTTCTGAACCAATTGGAACTACGTTATTAGGTGTAACCAACAATGCGCCGTCTTCATCGGGGTCTCCAATGTACCATTGCAAAGTGCCCGATGCAGTGGTAATACTGCTGTTGAGTATGGTAAGGTCAATGCTTTCGCCAAGGCAAACGGGCGGCAGGGGAGGCGGGGTGTTCAGTACCGGCAACGGTGTTACGGTAAATGTAACCGATTGGGTGGCGGTACAATCTTCGTTGTTAATACCTTTAAACAACACATAAAAAGTTTGCCCGTTTACGGGCGTTACCGAACCTGGGTTGGGCACTGGTGTACCGGTGGTGTTGGGGTTGCCGTTGTACCAGGTAAAAGTACCATCGAGGTTGCTGTCAGGGGTAAGTAGGGTTAGGTTTACATCCTCACCGGCGCAAACCGGCGGTTGTGCGGCAATAGGTGTGAGTTGCACCTGCGGCAGCAATTCAACACAAGCAGGTTGCCCAACATCGTGGCAGGTATTGCATACAACAGGATAAGTCGGGTTATTGAAATAAGTAATAGAAACCGACCAGTTTAGCTCTGCCGGATCTGCCGGATCTGGAATGGGGTTAATGTAAACGGCAGTAATATTAACCGATTTACCGTTCGGGTCGCCGGTATAGTTAAACAAAGTCCATGTTCCGTCATCGTTTTGTTGGTTCAGCGGCGCCGGAAAATCGGAAGAAATTGAACCCTGGCTGAAGGGGTTAAATAAACCGGTGGTATTATCATCTACCGAAATGGTAATGTTGTAGGAAGAAACACCCTCACAGTACGGAATGCCCGAAAAAGTATAGGAAGCTGAATACAATCCGGGTGTAATCGTATAGCAATCAACATCCCAAAATGCCGGTATGCCCAAAATACAACTGCAATTGGGCGAAACAGAGCAAGGACCTAAAGTTGCACTAAGAGTATTGAGGGGAATATTGCTTTCACCAACTGTAATGCTGTTTTGAATACCGGGAACTGCGGGGTTGATATCGGTACCGTCAAAAACGGTAAAGGGAGTAAAACAGTAGGTTTGTCCTGCGGGCAAAAAGCTGCCATTATTGGTAAAGGTATTGGGTGAAAAATTACCCGGGTTCCCAAAGGGTCCGTAGTTAGCCAGTATCTGCCCGTTGGCGGCATTGGTAACGTTCCATTTTATCTGGTAACCGGGCGAGGTAGCTAAGGATCCTGTATTTTCTATGGTAAAACTTTCGCCCCAACACAATGATTGGAAAGATGGAGTGGCATCGCCGGCATCATCGGTGCAATCGGGGCAGCTAACAGTGTAGCGACCGTCGGTTCGGCAAGAGTTGGGTGCGCCAATAACCTTTGCCGTATAATTTACCTGCACCGAAGCCGTACCCGGTGAAAGGTTGGCGCTGGGGGTGGCCGTAAACACCACGTTGCCTGCGCATTCGGGACTTGCAACCGGCAGCACCACGCAATCATCGGGCGAGCGGAAAAAGTCCACATTAAACTGCAATACCGGGTACACGTTAATTGTTGTAAGGTTAACTTGTGAAAGTGGCGGAGCGGGCCCGTTGTTAAGGCAAACCAACACGGCGGTAAACTGGTGAGGGTTGACTTCACAGCCCGGCGCGGTAAGAATGTATTCATAGGTGTTGCCTATGCCGCCGGAAATATCCTGTCCGTTTAGCTGCCATTTAATAAAGTAATCAACCCCGGCGGTGCCGCCCACCACATTGGCCGACAGGTTAATAATGTCGCCCTCGCAAGCAGCAGAGTTGCTTTGAAAATTGGAGGTTGCACTTACCAATACAGGACAAGGCACACAACCTGCAATAAAATTACCCAAATTGGTATTACAACTGGGGTTGAGCGGGTTGAGCAGTTTTACGTTGATGTATTGATTATTTGGAAAAGGCCCAAGGTTAAATGAACCGGTGTTATTAATAGCAACCGGGTTGCCCTGAGAGGGTACTGCAACAAGCTGTTCCGAATCGCCCAAATCGCTAACATTCAGAATGATTCGGTAACCCGGGCTGCCCACCACACACTGCGTGGTAACGGTTACCGTTGGCGTTGTGCAACTGCCAATACAGGTTACGGGCACTTCAATATCCAAATCACAATCAGCCAAACCGTTTGAAATGGTAAACACTGCTGCCGAACCATTGTCGCCGGCGGTAAAGGTTTGGTTGGCAGATATAGGTACGCCGTTAATGGTAAAATTGCAGGGCACATTTACAGAAACTGCACACCCCGGCGCCAGAATGTTGCTGGTATTGTCAATCACAATTTGTGCGGGGTCAATTTCGGGATATACGGTAAAGGTAACCGGTTCGTTAATGGCCAAAACGGTATTATCGTTGGTACACCAAGCCGATACAAAATAGGTTACACTTACAGGGTCGCAGGTAGCATTTACCGGACTTACAATGGGTTGGGCCGCTGTGCTGGAAAAGCCGTTGGGGCCTGTCCACTGATAAGAAACGTTGAAAGCGTTGGGTACGTTAAACTGTACCGAAAGTTGGGTATTGGCACCCGAACAAACCTGCGCCGGGGCAATTACATCTTGAAATACTGGACAAGGAGCAGGGCAGGGGGTTACGGTAAACTGTACGGGTGGGCCACATACGGTTTCGGTAAGTGTAAATGCATTTACAAAAAAGGTGGACGGACCCAGGTTGTAAGTAGTGGCATCGCCACCTATGGAAATAGACCAGGTGCCGTTCGGGTCGCCTTGTAAACCAAACAATGAAATATCTACCGGAGAGAGCGAATTTATTGTAGAAATGGGCAGCGGCGGCGGCACTAATACCGAACCATCGGGTAGGGTAAGGGTAATATTTACGTTACCCGAACCGCCAATGTTTATAGGCAGCGCTCCACCATAGCTAGCGCCGGGCCCGTAACAAATGCCACTTACATTAAAAGTGAAAGTTGCCGGAGCTGTGCCACTGAAATTGGGCACATTAAAATTTTGTTGCGGAATGCTGGTTCCGGCAAGCAAACAGGGGGTAAAGGTTTTTACCCCCGGACTGTTACAATTGGGGGTGTAGGTAAAACTGGAACCTGTTGCTCCGTTGCTCCAGGTTACCGAGTTTGCCAAAACCGAAGGTGTGGCAGTAATGGAAATGTTTTGCGGGGGCGCATTGGCCGGTATGGTGCCCGGCCCCGTAGGATTACTAAGGCATTGAGCCTGTAGCCGGGCTGCGGCAAACGGGTTTATTAGCGCTACAATTGCAGCAAAGAAAAAGAAAAACAGCAATTTCCTGGGTAGGGCAGTTTTCATAATAGTTAGCTATGTTAATTTATGGTTTTATAGTTTGTGCTTAGAGGTGGTAAAAATAGGCAGTAATTGTTGTATACCCGAAGTTGTGCAGGCTTTTTTATTGGTGAATGCTTGTAATGGGTTGCTTTTTTACATAAACCTGATAAACTTACCTCCCATTTTGCAGAATTTGGCACAACTCCTTAACAGGGCAGAAAATTACCACTTTTGCGCAGTTTTTTTCAACATTTCTTACCTAACATCGGCCAAATGACCAAAAAGCGGTGTGCAGCAATGTTTAACCAAGTATAGAAACTTATTTCCGGGCATACATGGCAAACCTAAGATTATGTTCACCTGTTATTTATATACGCTCCGCAAGTCTTTTTTTCTGTTGCTAAAAAGATAATACAAAATGAAAGGAAGGAGTAGTCTTTTGTACTGGAGTTTTTGGGGTATTGCTTTTTTGGCAATTCCGCTTTGGTACCTTTCCTATCCCGAAACAACGATAAAACATCAGGCAAAACCATTTTGGGTTTATGGCAGTCAACTATTTGCACTTTTAGGGTATGCCCTTTTTGCAGTGGCAATATTGCTCTCTGTAAGGTCGCGTTTTATTGAACATCGGTTGGGTGGGTTAGATAAAGTTTACCAATTACACCACAGCATAGCCAAAGCCGCTTTTTACCTGTTATTCCTGCATCCGGTGTTTCTGGCGCTCCGCTGGATACCTCAAAATATGGAAAAAGTGAGTTGGTATCTGTTTCCGGTACACCGCCGTCTTGAAATTGATTTGGGCAGTTGGGCTTGGTGGGGGTTACTGTTGATTATGATTTTTACTCTTGCTATTAAAATTGCCTACCACCGTTGGAAATTGTTGCACCGGTTCACCGGACTACTGTTTCTATTGGCTACTCTTCATATTTTTATACTGTTGTTTGGCAAAACCGGCAACACCCTTCTGATGGTGTATCTTGTACTGTTGGCCGTTACGGGAATAGGAGCTTATTTATATAAGGAGTTTGCTTTCCCCTTTTTAGCAAGGCAGTTCAACGGCGTAGTTACACAGGTTGACCGGCTGAACGATCGGGTAATGGAAATTGAAGTGGAGGTAACAGGCAGCGGTTTCTCTTTTGTTCCCGGGCAATTTTTCTTTTTCAGGTTTATGTATCCTGAACAAACCAATGAGTACCATCCTTACACCGTTTGCAGCATACCCGGCAGTAAGCACATTCGGATAATGGTAAAATCATTGGGTGATTATACCGGTAACCTGTATAAAACGCTGGTTTCCGGAGCAAAGGTTAAGATGGAAGGACCATACGGAGGGTTTTACTACCGGAATTCCCCGCCCAAACAGGTTTGGATAGCCGGTGGAGTAGGAATAGCCCCATTTATAAGCTGGATGCGGGAACTGAGATACAACCCTTGGCCCAATATGCAAATAGATTTATATTACTGTGTGAATGCCGCATCTGAAGCTACGCATATTGCAGAATTTGAACAATTTCAGCAGGAGCAGCATGATAATTTCCGCCTGCACGTGGTAGCAGCCAATACCGATGGTTTTTTAAACCCGTTTAATATTCCCGATATTGGAAATAAAACCGTTTTCTTCTGTGGTCCAAAGGCTATGCGAAAAGCATTTCTTGCTGCTTTCCGCAGCATGAAACTGCCTGAAAGCAATATTCATTACGAAGACTTTGATTTTTCGTAAACTCCTGTTTTGCTGTGCCGGGTTCTTTTTTTACCTTAGCTGCCACAAAATACAAAAGCGGTAAAATATACCTGCCGCTCAAACGTCTGTCTTACTATATGGAAGACGAAAACACAGTTTATCAAACCGCCGGTATTGCAGGCGCTCAGGAACGGCAAACTTCTCTAATAGCTGCTGTAAAGACTTACAGTAAGCGCCTAATGGGCTTTATAAGAAAGCAAGTGCCCAATGAAGCCGATGCCGAAGATATTTTACAAGATGTTTTTTACCAACTTACCAATTACTCACAACCTATTGAACAACTTACCGCATGGCTTTTTACCGTAGCCAGAAACAAAATTACCGACCGGCGACGCAAAAAACAACCCGATTTGTTTGAACCAATTCAGGATGCCGAAGCCGATGAGGATGCCGATGCGCTGCGTGATTGGCGAATGGTTTTGTTTGATGAAGCCAACGACCCCGAAACCGAATATCTTCGCTCTTTGTTTTGGGAAGAGCTACATGCCGCCCTGAACGAATTGCCCGAAGCGCAACGGCAGGTGTTTATTTGGAACGAACTGGAAGACATACCGTTTAAAACCATTGCACAGCAAACCGGCGAAACAGTTAATACGCTTATTTCGCGCAAACGGTATGCAGTACTACACTTGCGCAAAAGATTAGAAACATTGCGCAACGAATTATTAACCTACTCATAAACGACCAACATTAATATGAAAGGCAATCTTTTTTTCAGGGCTATCCGGTTTTTGTTCTTTATTGTCATAGGGCTAACCTTGGCCGGTTTTGTGGTGATGTGGCTGTGGAATACTATTTTACCGCCTGTTGCAGGTGTTGGAATGGTCAATTTCTGGCAGGCTTTAGGGTTGCTTGTTTTGTGCCGCCTGTTATTTGGCAATTTGAGCGGAAACCGCCGCAGACATGCACCTTTCGGGCGAAAAAAAGTGTTGATGCGCCAGAAATGGGCAAAAATGACCCCCGAAGAACGGCAGGAATTTAAACGGCAATGGAAAACGTATTGCACCGGCAAGGAATAAAGGGCATCTTAGCCCGGCATGTTACATACCCCATATGTTGCCCGTTTATTTACTTACCCTGAATGGTAACTTTTTGTTCGGCAATTTTACCGCCGCTTTCCTTGTTTACCAATTGCACAACGTAAGTTCCGTTGGGTAATTGATCGGCATCAATAACAACAGAAGGCGAACCGGACACAACCGGCAGCGTTTTCAGCAAAATGCCCTGCATATTGTAGAGGTTAATGGCATGCAAGCCGCTAAGATGTTTCAACAACACAATATTCAACAGGTTTTTTGCCGGGTTTGGGTAGGCGATAAATACCGGTTTGGCATTGTTGCTAACTGCCGGCTGCGGGGGCGTATTTACACTAATACAATCGGGTAAAAAGGTGCTCAGCGTATCGGTTCTTGACGGGTCTATAATGCCAAGGGCATATTCGCCAAACTGCAAATTGTTCATTCGAAGTGCGCCGCGTTTGTCGGTATTGCTGGCGCCGGGCAATTGCGTAACGCCACTTAAAACCTGCCAGTCTGCCGCCGCCGTTGGCCGGTACAACAGCCGCAGGTTGGTTTCAGATACGGTAATGAGTTGGTTATCGAGATAGCCGCCGTTGGTAGAAGCAGTTCCGTTGTAGGTAAATTCTGCCGATGCATTAAGCGTTCCGGTTGCATATCCTTCTACACTCCAATAGCGGTTGGGCGATAATATGAGGTTGTCAACGGGTGTTTGCAGGCGGTCTGGCATAACCATGTTATTGCTAATACGCACAAGGGCAGAATCGGTTACGGCAGCTACTTCAACCGTAACCCCTGTTTCGGGAAATTCTGCCGTTCCAATTGAATTAATCATTCGGTAATTGTCCAAAGTAGCGTCGCTCAGTCGTTCTTCCAAATCGGCAATGGCTAACACCGGATAAAAAGGCAGGGCGAACTGCTGTACGGTACATGCACCGTTAATGGTCATGACCTCTGTATGCGGGTTAAGAGCATAGTCGAAAAAAGTAATTTCGAGCGGCACCGAATTGTAGAAATGGGTAGCGGCATATAACCGTTGCCGAACATATACCGATGTTTGGTAATTACCAAGTTCATCTACGTCCACCTTTACCGAATCGATACCGAAATGCGGAAAACCGGGTGAAAACACCCAATCGTCAAAAAAATCGGTTAAATCTATTCCCGAACAACCCGACAAAAAGTCGCTCATTTCATAACTGTTCACATTCCGGAAAGCATATTCCGATAAAAATTCTTTTAAACACCCGAAAAACAGGCTGTCGCCCATATAACCCCTGAGCGTGTGTGCCACATCGGCGCCTTTGTTGTACACATGCGAACCGTAAGTAGCCTCAAAAGGCACACCCGAAACCGGCAGGTATTGACCGTCCTGCACATTGGCATACAACAACACATTGCGGTGGTTTTCCCGGATATCGGTTTTATAGGCGGTTTTTCCATAGACATATTCCAGAAAAACGCGCTCGTTGTAACTTGCCCAGCCTTCGTTTATCCACATATCGGGCGCTGTTTCGCAGGTTACCAAATCGCCAAACCAATGGTGCGAAAACTCGTGCGCCATTAGCGATTCCCATTGTAAATTGCCATTTACTGCAAACATCGGGTAGGCAATATTGGTGGCATGTTCCATAGCGCCGCCGTTAAAGGGTACCACTACAAACCCCACGCGGCCAAAACGGTAGGGACCCCAGGCATCTTCAAAGGCATGAATGGCATCGGGTAAATGCACAAACGAGTTTTTGAGGTTAACCGTATCGGTTGCCCTTGCCCCCAATTGCACCGGAATTTGTCCGTTTTCGCCGTCATACAAATAGCTTACGGTGGCATAATCGCTTACTGCAACCGATGCCAGATAGGTGGGTATGGTTTCAGACAGTTCCCAATACCATGTTTTGGTGCCATCGGGGTTGGTGGTGGTATTTTGCAGCAATCCGCCGCAAAAGGCCTTGTAATTGGCGGCCGTGGTGATATAAAAAGAATAAGTGGAACGCTCCACAAAATTGTCGAAACAGGGAAACCATGCCCGACCGAAGTTGGGCGGGTCAACGCCTATGCCTACGCCCAAATTGTAAGCATAAACCGATGTAAAGTAAAACCCGCCAAACGATGCCGTAACCGGGTTTCCGCTGTAATAAACCCGCACCACAAGGGTATCGGCAGGCGAAGCCGGCGCCGATAAGTTTACCCTAAGCAAAGGCGACGTGTAACTAAAAGCAACTGCTGCACCGTTTACCTCTACTGCCGAAACGCTCATGCTTTCCAAATCGAGCAGTACTTGTTCTACTGCGGGCAGTTTTGGCACCAGGGTAACATCGGTATAACCGCCAATGGTTTTGGCGCTAAAGTTGGTTAGGGTAAGGTGTATGGCATAATGCAACACATCAAGCGTATCGCTTCGGCTGTTGGCAGCCTGCATTTTGGCCGTTTCGCCGTTTTTATAGCAAGGCAAAGGGGTGTTTCGGTGGCTGCATGGCAAATAGCCCGTCCTTTGCTGTGCAATAGCTGTATGGGTTACCGCAATTAAAAATGATACAAACAAAAGTTGCTTAAACATGGTAATTCCTGTTTCTGTAACGTAAAGGTAGAGTAAATTTTAGTTTCACCCAAGGCAGGCACAAAATTTACCAAGCAAGTTGAGCACTATCAGTGCGCTTTTGTGTTGCTGCCCGTATTACGGCAAACCGGCGAGGTATTGTTTCCAGTTTGCTATGAGTTCGTCTTCGGTGAGTTGAAGCGATTGTAGTATTTTAGATTTTTTGTTATGTGGCAGCAGTTGCAGCAGTTTTTTCCTGCCGTATTGTTTGTCAATAAACATAACCACAGACCCCGATAAACCGTATTTTAAATTTCCTTTCCAAAAATCGTTTAAAGTATTTGGACAGGTTTTATTGGAAATAGCCTTTTTAACCATTGCAATTCTGTCGGCGTTGCACTGCCCCGATGCATAGGTGGCAAACCCCTCCACGAACCAATCAATACCATCTGTATCCGAAAAATCGGGGCTTTTATTTACTTGTCCGTGAAATACATGACAAATTTCATGGGTAATGAGTTGCTGTGTTTCGGTTTTATTGCCGTATTTGTGTTCGCAGGATATTTCGTCCCATAATTTAGGTGAAATAATATCGAGTTTTTTTGCTACGCCACTTGCCACCATCCAGCATTCCGAGGTAAAACCGGGCATATTCCAGTCTGATTGCCATGTGCTATCTAACGATTGGCGGGTTGGGTGAACGTAAATATCAAAATGCTGTTTGAGTTTTGTGCCGCAAAACTTCTCAACTGCATGAGTGCTTCTGTTAAACATTGCACTATATATTTTAATGTTTTTTGCATCGGGTGGCATATAGTACAATGTATATTTCCCCCTTTGTTGGTTTATCCAGTTCGGCTCAAGGGTTTTCCAGCAAATTGAAAGCAGTGCCGAAAACAACAAAATGATTAGCGCTACTTTGCTTTTCATATTTGGTGTGGTAAAATTTTTGAAATAAAACCGGTAATTAGTGTCCTGTTTTTCCGAATTTTTACGACTGCCGGCTAATACAGATAAAAAAATAATCGAAAAATAAATTAAGGTTTAATGACAGTGGTTTGCAGGGTACTTACGCAATAACCTGCCCACACGCCAATGCCGCCGTTTATATTGTGGTTTATTTGGGTAGAGCCGCCCAAGGGGCTGCCCGAATTGGTACTAAACTCCAATGTGCGCCAGAAATTATAGGTATCGTGGTCTATTGTTGACCATTTTACCGTTACCGTATCGTTTGCTTCAAAATATCCGTAGGTTTGAAAATCAATATCGGCGCCTTTAAAAATGCCTCGGTCTAAGGGAAAATACACATTTAGCCCGTTAATAAGCAAATCATCATACACCGAGCGGAAACCCGGGTACATGGGTTCGGTTTGGCGTTGGGTATAATAGCGGTAGTAATTGCCCAACGTATCGGGGTCGGTAATTCGGGCATAAATGCGGTAAAGGTTGGGGTAATCGGGGTCGGTATTTTGCTCATACCAGATAGAATCGAGCGGAACAGGTTGCGGAATGGTGGTTACTGCGCTCAGTTCTTTACCTTCCTGAGTGGTAATTTGGAGGGTATAGGTTTTACCCGGCTGCCCCACAATGGGCGGGTTGAGCGAAAAGAAGGTATAAACGCAAAAATCGAACCCTTCGGGAATGCTGTCGGGCAGGGCGCCGCCGGCAAACTGGGCTATGAGTTCTTTTTGCTCATCGGTTAGCTCCGACCAGCAAATTTCGTCTAACTGCGCCTCTGTGCTGCCGTCTGATACTACCACGATGGCATTGCGCACATAGTTGCCGGCAAAATCGGCGGGGGTAAAAGTGCCAAAGTAGGGAAAATTTTTGTTTATGGTAACAAACGGCGGGCTGCCGCTTTCTATGCTGCCTTCTACTACAATTTTTTCAACAGGGTCGGGTAAATCTACCGTTACCTCTTTTTCGCAGTTGGTTAAAATAAAGGCTGTTACGAGCAGGGCAAGAATATTTTTAACGGTTTTCATGGGGCTAATTTGATTTAGGATAATCATAATTTAAAATTCCATGTAATGGAAGGAATAATTGGAAACAACGATACCTGTTTCAGTTTTATATCTATGGAACCGGCTGTGCCGGCGCTGCCCTCCGAAACTTCGGGAACGGCATAGAGGAAGAACGGGTTGAGCCGGCTGTAAACATTGTACACCGAGAAATTAAGGTCTGATTTAAATTTAGCATCGGATTTTTTATTAAGGCGGTAGGTAGCCGAAAAATCGAGCCGATGATAGGGTTTCATTCGGTAAGAGTTTCGGGGCATGTCAAATTCGGTGTAAATCCAGCCTTCCATCATAAAAAAGCTGTTGGGCAGAGTTATGGCTTGCCCGGTGTTATATACAAAAGTAGCCCCAAGGTTCCACCGTTGTGAAACATCGTAAATGGCAACTACCGAAAGGTCGTGTGTGCGGTCGTACCGAGCCGGGAAGGTGCGCCCGAGGTTTATATCGGGAAAAGAGCGCTCGGTACGGCTAAAGGTGTAGCCAATCCAGCCGGTAAATTTCCCCCGTTGTTTTTGCAGGAAAAACTCCACGCCGTAAGCCCGCCCTTGTCCAAAAACAAAGCTGTTTTCGAGCAGGGCGTTCAATTCGGGGTAATAATCTTCAGAAAATTCAATCTGGTTTTTTAGACTTTTATAATACACTTCTACCGATGCCTCGTAGGTGTTTTCCTTAAAGTTTTGGAAATACCCCAGCGAGTATTGTATGCCCCGTTGCGGCTTTACCATTTTAGTGCTGGGAACCCACAAATCGGTGGGCAACAAGGCCGTAGAATTGGAAACCAAATGTATGTATTGATTGGCAACTGCCACGCCGCCTTTAAGCGATTTGGAAGGCGAAAGAGTATAACGCAAGTTTATACGGGGTTCAATGCCGCCATAGGTAACAATAGGCTCGCCGTTTTCATAGAACACCGAATCTGCGGGTATGCCATCATTGTTGAAAACAGCCGTTTTATAGGGTCCAACCTGCTGAAACAAAGAGCCGCGCAGGCCAATGTGAACCTTCAGTTTATCGGATATGGTAAAATCATCTTGTATATAAAGGGCTGCTTCGTGAGCGTTTTGCTTGTTCAGTTCATCGGTGTTAATTTGGGTGTCGCCAACAACGGCTTCCAATGTGTAGGGGGTAAAAGTATGGTAGGTGTAATTGGCGCCAAATTTTATATCATGGTTTGCTGCCGGAAAATAATCAAAATCAACCTTGGCATTCCAATCTCTTACACCCGAATAGAATTTGGAAGAAAAATCATTAAACCTGGAATCTGCTCCAAAATTATAAGCATTATAAACGGCTGTGGTGTTCATAAACAATTTGCTGCTGAACAGGTGGTTCCAACGCAGGGTAGCGGTAGAATTTCCCCAGGGCATTTTAAGGCTAAACCCATCGGTACTTTTAAAATTAAACACATCGCGCCCAAAATAACCGCTTAAAAAAATACGATCTTTGTCAGAAAAACGGTAGTTGGCTTTCAAATTCAGGTCGTAAAAATAATAGCCATTGCCTTCAAAATCGGTTCCTTTCAGAAACGGCCGGGCCAATACATCGGCATAAGTGCGCCTTCCGGCAATAATAAAAGAGCTTTTATCTTTTTGAATGGGGCCTTCAATGGTAAGGCGCGATGAAATATTGCCAATGCCGCCCGCCACTTCGTATTTCTTATTGTTTCCGTCTTTCATGCTCACATCTAAAACCGATGAAAGTCGGCCGCCGTACATGGCCGGCATACTGCCCTTGTACAAGGTGTTGCTTTTAATGGCATCGGAATTGAAAACCGAGAAAAACCCGAACAGGTGCCCGATGTTATAGACCACCGCTTCATCGAGCAAAACCAAATTTTGGTCGGGGCCGCCGCCGCGCACATACAAACCCGAACTCACATCGCCCGAACCTTTAACCCCCGGCATAAGCTGTATGGCGCGAATTAAATCTACCTCACCCCCCAGCGCCGGCAACGATTTTATTTTTTCTACCGATAAGTCCATGCGTCCCATATCGGTACTGTTTACGTTTTTATCCTGCCTTGTGGCGGTAACGGTTATGGCTTCGTTAATTATTACAGCACTCTCCCTTAAATCGAAATTGAGCATTTTATTTTGATTAAGCGCCACGGCCACTTGTTGCGAATCAAAGCCCAAAAAAGACACCTCAATGGTATAATTACCCGCCGGAAGCGTAAGCGAGTAAAACCCGTATAAATTGGTTGCCGTTCCTTGGTTTTTATTGTCAGCGTTATAGACCGATGCGCCAAGCAGGGTTTCGCCACTGCCTATGTCGCGCACATAGCCGCTAAGAGTGTAGTTTTGCTGCGCCTTCACCAAAACCGATGTGAAGAGCAGCGCAAGAAACATAAAAAAAAGTTGTTTTATTTTCATGGTTAATTTTTTAGATTAGGTTAAACAGGTTCTTTGGCAGTTAACCCATTAAAAACCCTCAACTACACGGGTTTGTTTCCGGTAGGAAAAAAAATGCAAAGAGTTTACTCACCCCTGTTCCTTTCTATAACAACCCGGCGGGAGAGTTGCCCTATGTTTCAACCTGTATAGTTCGGTTTGTTGCTAAGAGGGGCGAAGAGTTGCAGTTCTTTCCAAACTTTGCCATAAATCGGCAGGTAAATGTTGTTTTTCGAGGTTTGTTAGTTGCCGATTTAGCGGAGAGTGGGGCAGGGCTGAGTTAAAAATACATTAAACGCCGCTCTCCGTATGGGTCTTTGGAGATTTCCTTATCTAAAGCTGCCACAAAACCGGCTACATTTGCTATCTTTGCACGCAAAACAACACAAACACAGACCAACACCCCATATGGCAAACGACGAACGCATATTGCAGATAAATATTGAGGAGGAGATGAAAACGGCCTACATAGATTATTCTATGTCGGTAATTGTTTCAAGAGCGCTGCCCGATGTGCGCGATGGACTGAAACCCGTACAGCGGCGCGTTATTTACGGTATGGACAAGTTGGGGTTAAGCGCCGGACGACCTTATAAAAAGGCAGCCAGAATAGTAGGGGAGGTGCTGGGTAAGTACCACCCGCACGGCGACAGTTCGGTTTACGAGGCTATGGTGCGTATGGCACAGGAATGGAGTTTACGCTACCCGCTGGTTGACGGCCAAGGTAACTTCGGGTCTATGGATGGCGACTCTCCGGCGGCTATGCGTTATACCGAAGCGCGGCTTGCCCGTATTGCAGGCGAATTGGTATCGGAACTCGATGAAGAAATTGTGGCGTTTCAGCCCAATTTTGACGACAGCGAAACCGAACCCAGTGTAATGCCCTCCAAAGTGCCCAACCTGCTTATTAACGGCGCATCGGGCATTGCGGTAGGTATGGCCACCAACATGCTTCCGCACAACCTTACCGAGGTCATAAACGGCATTATAGCCTATATTGACGACCGCGACATTACCATAGTCAAACTTGCTACCCATATTATTGCCCCCGATTTCCCTACTGGCGGCATTATATACGGCTACGATGGCGTAATGAAAGCTTTTGAAACCGGCAGGGGCAGAATAGTGGTGCGCGGCAAGGCCGCCATTGAAACCATAGTCAACAGCAACCGCGAGCGCATTGTGGTAACCGAAATTCCATATCAGGTAAATAAGGCACAATTAGTGCAAAAAGTTGCCGATTTGGTGAACGAGAAACGCATTGAAGGCATTTCGGAAATACGCGATGAATCTGACCGCAAGGGCATGAGCATTATTTTTGAACTAAAACGCGATGCCAATCCGCAGGTGGTGCTCAATCAATTGTATAACTACACGCCGCTGCAATCTTCTTTCGGGGTAAACAATGTGTGTTTGGTAAACGGGCGGCCGCGCCTGCTCAACCTCAAAGAACTCATCAGCTATTTTGTTGAATTCAGGCACGAAATTGTTATTAAACGCACCGAGTTAGACCTTCGGAAAGCAGAAGCCCGCGCTCATATTTTGGAAGGTTTACTGAAAGCTTTAGACCACTTGGACGAAATCATTTCCCTCATTCGCGCATCACAAACGCCCGATGAAGCCCGAACCGGGTTAATGAGCCGTTTCGATTTTACCCTAATACAGGCTACCGAAATTTTAAATATGCGCCTGCAACGCCTTACCGGCTTGGAGCGCGAAAAACTGAAAGACGAATATGCAGACGTAATGGCTAAAATTGACTATTACCGAAGCGTACTGGCAAGCGAAACATTGAGAATGAACATTATTAAAACCGAACTTACCGAAGTGCGCGACAAATACGGCGATAAACGCCGCACCGAAGTTGTATTTGCCGACAGCGACATATCTATTGAAGATATTATAGAACGGGAGCAAGTGGTTGTTGCTATATCACATTTAGGCTATATAAAAAGAACCAGCCTTGCCGAGTATCGCGAGCAGAACAGAGGAGGGCGGGGGTCCAGAGGCAGCGCTACCCGCGACGAAGATTTTATTGAGCATGTTTTTGTTGGTTCAACACACGATTACCTGCTCATTTTTACACAGTTGGGTAAATGTTACTGGCAAAAAGTGTATCAGATACCCGAAGGCAGCAAGGTATCGAAAGGGCGGCCTATTCAAAACATCATTAACCTGCCATCTGAAGACAAAGCTGTTGCCTATTTAACGGTAGAAGACCTGGAAAATATCGAAAAACTGAATAGCCATTACATAATTTTCTGCACCCAAAAAGGAACAGTAAAGAAAACTGTTCTGGAAGCATTTTCGCGGCCGAGGCAAAACGGCATTATGGCCATTACCATAAATGAAGGCGACAGTTTGATGGATGTAAGGCTGACTAACGGCAATTCGGATATCATTATAGCCTCCAAATACGGAAGAGCTGTGCGTTTTTCGGAAACCAAGGTAAACCCGATGGGACGAACAGCCGCCGGCGTAAGGGGCATTACCCTTTCTGAAGAACCCGGCGACGAAGTAATAGGACTTATCTGTACCGATATGACCATAGAAAACAATACATCAACCATACTTTCCGTATCAGAAAAAGGCTATGGCAAGCGCTCTGCAGTAGAAGAGTACCGACTTACCAACAGGGGAGGGAAGGGGGTAATTACCATGAACGTTACCGAAAAAACCGGACAACTCATTGCCATTAAAGAAATACAGGAAAACGACGGCTTAATGATCATTAACAAATCGGGTATTACCATACGCATGAGTACCGATAGAATTTCGGTACAGGGCAGAAATACCCAGGGCGTTCGACTCATAAACCTCAATGAAGGTGATGAAATTGCCGGCGTTGCAAAGATAGCCGCAGCATCAGGCAACGGAGAAGAGGAAGCAGATGGCGAATCAAAATAAGCATTAAACTTTAACTCAGCGTCTTAGTCAAACATGCACTTCATTCAGAAACCATTCAAAATTTACCTTTTAAACATGAAAAAAATTGCTCTTTTATTGACATTGGCACTTGCTGCACAAATTGCCTTTGCTCAAAGCAAAAACATGAACACGGCCCGCAACCATTTAAACAACTACTTAAACTACGACAAGGCAGAGGGTAAAACCGAATCACTTGAAAAAGCCCGCACAGCCATTGATGCCGCAGTAGGAGAGGTAACCGCCATGCAGCAAGCAAACGACCCTAAACTGAAACCCAAAACAGTGGCTAAAGTGTACTCTTACAAAGCGCAGATTTACGGCGAGCTGGCACAACTGCCAAATTACGAACTAGCCGGCGAAGCTGCCAAACAAGCAGTTGATGCTGCTAAAACAGCCCTTAGCGCCGACAAAGAAGAATCAACGCTCACCAACATTCAGGTGCTTGATGCTATTCGCATTAAAATATTTAATGCAGGTATAAAAGGTTATGAAAGTGCCGACTACAACACCGCTTACAACAGTTTCAAAAGTGCAACGGAAATCTCTGATATTCTGTACGCCAACGGATTGGGCGGCATTGATACATCATCAATAGCCATGTGTGCATTTTCGGCACAAAACGCCGGTAAAGCAGATGAAGCCATGGCACTGTATGACCGCCTCATTAAACTGGATTATAAAGATGAGCAAGTTTACCAACAACTTGCTGCCCTTTATCTGGCGAAAGGCGATGATGCCACAGCAGCCAAAGTTATTGCCGATGGGAAAGCTAAATTCCCGAACAGCAATGCCTTTTTGATTTCGGAAATTAACACCCTATTAAAAGCCGGAAAACAACAAGATGCCATAGCCAAAATGGAAGAAGCTGCCCGTTTGTATCCCGATAATGCGAGCCTGTATTTTGCCCTTGGCAGCACCTACGAAGGGTTAACCGGCGAGGGAATGCAGCAAAAAGCAGAAAGCTATTATGCAAAAGCATTAGAAATAAAACCAGATTATTTTGATGCTTTATATAACTTGGGAGCCTTATTTTACAACGAAGCAGCCGAAAAAATTAAACAAGCTAACGAATTGGATTTGAGCAAACAAAAAGAATACGACAAACTGAGTGCAGCAGCAAAAGAATTGTTTAACAAAGCATTGCCGTATTTTGATAAAGCCTTAGCCATTGACGGGAACGATTTAAATACGCTCATTGCATTGAAAGAAATCCATGCCAACTTAGGCGACACCAAAAAATCTAATGAGTACAAAGCCAGGTTTGACGAACTGAAAGCCAAGCAATAATTAATCATCGGCGTTTAATTGACACTATCGGCTCACAATTTCGTAAATCGCCTGTAAGAGGCAATTAAACCCTTTAAGCCGCAAATAAACCGTATAGGGGAGTTTGCGGCTTAAAATCATTTTTATTACTTAACATAATGTTAATTATAGGACAAATGAGGCAGCCGCCTTTAAATCAAAGACCCCTGATATGCCTATAATATCATTGCTAAAATGAGAATAATATGTGTGTAAATTGCACTAATGCGACTTTTTATAGATGTTACAACTCTTAGTTACTTGCTCTTTTTAAATTGTTCAAGTTTTTGCAAGTTTTGTGCAGTTTCTTCACTTCGAATAACAATCTCGGCATCCATTACATATATACGGTAATGCTGTTGTTTGCCATTCGGAGTGTACAGGGTGCCTTTCCAGTTCTCTACAATGAACTTGTGTTGGTTTTCATCGGATAGGTCTAAATCAACCAACTGGTAGTAGCGCTCGATGAAAGCACGTTTAAGGGATGCTTTGTCGAATTGCTGTTTGTCTTTTAGTAACTCTTCATACCGTTGCTTTACATCCTGCGCATTTT
>NBMY01000095.1 GCA_002212985.1 Sphingobacteriales bacterium TSM_CSS | reverse complement strand
ACAAAGGTAGGTACACAACCGCGTAGCAGAAATATGGGGTTAGACGAACGGATACTTCTAAACTTCAAACCGGCCGGCAAATGGTAATGATTTTAGTGGGAGTAAACGCAAATGTTCAGGGGCAAATAATGAGCAGCGGGGGCGCTTGAGCCACATTACTGACGTTGCCTTTGCGGTCTTTAATAATAACCGAATAATTAACCGTATCGGTAGGCGGATAGGTGGCATTGGGTGTGCAGGTAATGCCCGAAATGGCAATACAACACTCGCTGAGAATGGTAAAATTGAGGGTGCCCGATATGGATTTTATGTTGCCTTCGGGCGATATATAGGGAATTTTCAGTGAGTCTATATAGCCGGTTCGGTCGTCAACCAAAAAGGCATTTGCTTCGGGGTATTCATTGGTAATGCCAATATCGCCATCGCCATCCTGAAAATCAACCGAAACTACAAAATCTTCCACCAAGCTTTCAATAGCTGTTTTGTTAATGCTTACATCGGTAATTTTCGGTTCATCCGGAAAATTATCGGGTTTAATGCAACCCCACAGGCTGGCGGTGAGGGTAAGCAATATTGCCAGTGTTTTTGTTATCCTTATCTTTTTGTTCATAACCATGTTAACTCTTTGTTTTGTTAATTTTGGTAACTACTGAGGGGGCTGCACCGGCCGCTGTATTAATTAAGTAACTTGTTTTTACCCTGCCGATACTCAACCCTATTTGGCTTTTTATGTTAAACAAAGGTAAACAAAAAGCAACAACCCTCCAAGGCATTTGCGTTTACCTATTTTTGAAACGTTAAAAGGGTATGGTTTGGTAGCCTCATGCCCGAAAAAAATCTATCTTTCCCGATGTTTTCGGCAAAACTATTTAAAAAACAGTTGTTTACCGCTTCGCCACAGCAGTTTAATGAACTGGCAATGATATTGTTCAGGCATCAGGCAGTACAATGCGAAATATATGCCCGCTACCTGCAACTGCTGGACAAGCCACCCGAAACCATACAAACCGTATATGAAATACCGTTTTTGCCGGTTGAGTTGTTTAAAACCCACCCTGTTATTTGCCCGCCCGGCATATCAGTAGCACAGCAGTTTTTTAGCAGTGGCACTACCGAACAAACTGTTTCGGTACACCCGGTACACGACCTCGCATTGTATGAACAGAGTTTTACCCGTGCTTTTGAGTTGTTTTACGGCAACGTGCAGCAATATTGCATTTTGGGGCTGCTGCCTTCTTACCTTGAGCGCGGCGGTTCTTCGCTGGTATATATGACACAAAAACTCATTGAGCTGAGCCAACACCCCCAAAGTGGGTTTTACCTGCACAATTACCCATTGCTGGCAGCAACCATAGGGCAACTTTCGGCACAAAACCAACCCGTTCTTCTTTTAGGTGTAACGTATGCCCTGCTCGATTTGGCCGAGCAATTCCCGCAACCCTTAAAAGGGGTTATTGTAATGGAAACCGGCGGCATGAAAGGGCGGCGGCGCGAAATGGTGCGCAGCGAACTGCACCATGTTTTATGTTCGGCTTTTAATTTAGAAGCCATTCATTCAGAGTACGGAATGACAGAGTTGCTTTCCCAGGCATATTCAACAGGCGGAGGCATTTTCAGGTGTCCGCCATGGATGCGGGTTCTGCCAAGAGAGGTAAACGACCCGCTTTCGGCAGCCGGTACGGGTGAAACAGCTGGGTTAAATATTATTGACCTTGCCAACCTGTATTCCTGTGCGTTCATTGCCACTCAGGATTTGGGGCGCGTATTTGCCGACGGCAGTTTTGAACCCCTGGGGCGTTTTGATAACAGCGATGTGCGCGGCTGCAACCTGCTGCTGGCATAATTCCTTAAATGACATGATCATGCTTCTTCATCTTCTTTGTTGGTCTGCGAAGTTGCAGCGCGGTTTTTAAGGGCGCCTGCAGGTGTGGCAAGGTAGGTTTCGAGGGTAAGCAGCAAATTAATGAACAGGTTGCTGATTTGCTTCATAAGCATTGCCCGCTGACGCTTGCGCTTTTCAATTGCCTTTAATTCTTCTTCCGAAGCCTGCCCCGATGCCACCAAGGCATTGTCGTCTAAAGACTCCCAAAACATGCGCCCCGCATAATTTACCGGGCTGAAAGCCGATTTCAACTGCATTAAACTCTTTTGGATTTCAAGCTCCTGCTCTTTTATTTTGAGTTTAAGGCGTTGTTTTTCAAGGTCGAGTTTATATGCGTTTCTACTTTTTATCATCGGTTTCGGAGTCTTCGTCTATGCTTTCTAAAATAAATGCAAAAAAGCGGTGGTCAATAAAGCGTTTAATGCGTTTCCAAAACAGCAGTATGAGTATGGTAAACAGCAGGTACACGCCCGCAAAAATGCCAAAACCCAACGGGGCCGATTTAAACAGGTGTGCAATAAGCACCGCTACAAAAATATTGGCAAAAATAAAGGTAAAAAAAGCCAGCAACACTACAATAACTGCCAGTATAATAAAAGATGTAGTAGAAGCGGCTTTTTCCATGCCGCTTATTCGGTAATATTCAAGCCGCAACTCAATGTACTTTTGTACATCTTTTACTAATTGCTCCGTAACCCCAAAACTATCTTTGCTCAAAGCCTGTTGGAATTTTTTGCGTGGCAGATGTAAAGTAACATACCTTGGCCCCTTTTTTAAAATGTTTAAGCGGCCAAGGCAAGGGCAAACGATATCAATTTATTCACGCGTTGGCGCCGCTTATGGAGTCAACGTCTAATTTGCCGTTTCCGTTCAGTTGTTTGGCGGCATCTTCGGCCAACTCTTCAACAGAAACTTTCCAGTCATTTAAAGCGTCCATACTTTTCTCGGCTTTTGCCTCTAATTCAAGTCGCAGTTTTTTGGCTTGGCGCATCAATTTTTTTCTTGTTTTTTTTCCGCTTTGTGGGGCAAGCAGCATAGCTACGGCAAAACCCAAAGCAAAAACAAACAAAAACCACAATAACCTTTTCATTTTAATTGTTTTTAATGTGAAATTATTCGGTAACGCAAAGTTAGCAATAAATCTGCAACATTTCTGCAACTTTACCCCACGCGGCAGTTTTATTTGATTTTTTAATTACACACGGTAAGTTTTGCTTTTTTTTGTTTACCTATACTAAACGTACAATTAACCTGTTTTAGCTTATCTGCAACCTGTTATTACCTGTTTATGGATTTATTAATCATTGAGGGCGTTACCAAGGTCTTTGAAAACACCAAAGCCGTTGACAACATTAGCCTGCGGGTGCCGCAGCAATCTATTTACGGGCTTTTGGGCCCTAATGGAGCGGGTAAAACAACGCTCATTCGCATGATTACCGATATTTTGTACCAAGACAGCGGAAGCATAACCCTTAACGGCATACCCGACAACAGCCAGCGCAGTTTGTACATAGGCTACATGCCCGAAGAAAGAGGGCTGTACAAAAAAATGAAAGTAGGCGAACAACTCATGTATCTGGCACAGCTTAAAAACCTTTCGGCAAAACAGGCCAAAGAAAAGTTAATTTACTGGTCTGAAAGATTATCAATAACCGATTGGTGGAACAAACAAGTGGGCGAACTCTCTAAAGGTATGCAACAAAAAGTACAATTTATTGCCACCGTTATTCATGAGCCGAAACTGATTATTTTAGACGAACCTTTTTCGGGTTTAGACCCTATTAATACCAACCTCATTAAAGACGAAATTTACAACCTTAAGGAAAAAGGCGCTACCATTCTTTTTTCAACGCACCGCATGGAACAGGTGGAGGAAATTTGTGAGCGCATTGCTTTGGTTAATAAAGGCAAACTGATATTGGAAGGTGCCGTAGGAGAACTTAAAAACCGCTTTAAAGAACACAAATACCAAATTACCTGCTCCGAAACACCGGGCGCTATTTTACCCGAAGCGCCTTTTGAAGTACTCAACCAATCGGGCAAACAACTCATTATAAGAATAAAAGAAGGCTATCATTCCAATCATATTCTGGAGTATTTTATAGTTAAAGACATTCCTGTTTATGCTTTTCACGAAATACTGCCCTCCATCAACGAAATATTTATTGCACAGGTGCAGCAAAGCAGCAACCAAATACCGGTTGCCTAAACCTTTTAACCCCGGCGCTTCATGAAACCGCAAAATCTTGCCCTGCTTAAACGGTTTTTTACCTTGTTTTTAGCCATACAAGGTGTTTTGTTTCTGCTGTTGGCTATAAATAACCATTTTGTACCCCTTGGCGGTTATATGTCATGGGCATTGCTGGTGATGCTCTTTGCAAGCCCTACGCTGGCCGTGTTGAGCATTTTGCTGCTATGGCACGAAAAACAAACTGCTTATCGGGTGGTTTCGGTTATAGGTTTTTTAACGGCCTTGCTGGGTATTGCCGTAATTGTTGCGCTGTTTATTGCCATTTACCGTTTTACCTGACATAAACTTTTGCTATAAACCGAAAGAAAACATTGTATCATGCACAAAATATGGCTTATTATACAACGCGAATACCTGAGCAGGGTAAAAAAGAAATCGTTTATCATTACCACCCTGCTGGTACCCATCGGGTTTTTGCTCTTGTTTGCCGTTCAGTTTATCCTTATTGCCTTTAATGCCGATACCCTGCGCATTGTGGTAAAAGATGATTCGGGAAAATTTGCCCAACGCATTAAAGATACCGAAACGCTGTATTTCAAAAAATCCGATGACACACTAAACCTGCTCAAACTCAATTACCGGCAGGAAGGATATGACGGGGTGCTGTATATACCGCAACTGAATGTAGATAATCCCAACGGTATTACCTATTACTCAGATAAATTGCTGGGTTTATCTGCAAAATCTTACATTCAAACCGAAATTAAAGACGAGTTGCGCAAGCTGAAACTGTCTGAATTGGGAGTAGATGATAAGGTTTATAATCAGGTGCAAAAATTACAGGTAGAAATTTCGGAAGAAGCAACCGGCGGCGGAAGTTCTGCCAATACGGGTTTAGCCACCGCAGCCGGATTTATTATGGGTTTTCTCATGTATATGGTTATCTTTATTTACGGCGCTATGGTCATGCGCGGGGTAATGGAAGAAAAAACCAACCGAATTGTAGAGGTTATTCTTTCCTCGGTGCGGCCTTTTCAGTTAATGTTGGGTAAAATTGTGGGTATTGGTGCAGTGGGGCTTACCCAATTTCTTATTTGGGTAGTGCTTATGGCTTTTATTAACCTGGGGCTTGGAGTGTTTGCAGGCGGGTATTTAAGCAACATGCAGGGCGGCGGCATGGGCTTGGGTTCGGGCGGTTTTAATGCGGGCAATGAGCAGCAAATGGAGCAGGCGCTGTTTATTGCGCAAAGTATGCAAAGCCAAATTGAAAGTTTACCTATGGCAACTATGGTTTTCGGGTTTTTGTTTTATTTCCTGTTCGGGTATATTATGTATGCGGCGCTGTTTGCAGCCGTTGGTTCGGCGGTAAATGACGAAAGCGAAACACAATCGCTTACGTTTCCGGTATCGCTGCCTATTATTATTTCCATATTTATACTTAGCGCCATTATGGAAGCGCCCAACAGCGGGCTGGCGTTTTGGTCGTCTTTAATACCGCTGTTTTCGCCCATTATTATGCCGTTCCGCATTGCATTTGGTGTTCCGTGGACACAATTATTAGTTTCTATGGCATTGCTGGTATTGGGTGCGCTGGCCATGGTTTGGCTGGCAGCCAAAATATACCGCACCGGTATTTTAATGTACGGGAAAAAAGTAACACTAACCGAAATAGGCCGGTGGCTGTTTAGAAGCGCCGCCTGAACCCCTGCGGCGTAAATCCGAACAACGCTGCATCGGGGTTATCATAATCAAACACCGCTTGGCCGGGTATGCTCGCAAAATTCGGTCAACCCTTCACCCCGAAATATTTTCTTCGTACCTTACACCCGGCGCCCGGCGGGCGTTACAACCTTTTTCGCTCCTCTATATACTATTTTCGCTTTGTACCTGCCAATACTACACCACAACTTAGCCACCGCCATAGCAAATGGGTTGGATCAAATCTTTACCCAAAACCGCTATGCCGATAAATTGGTGCCGCAACTGCTGCAAAGTAACCCGAAATGGGGCAGCCGCGACCGCCATACCATTGCCTATACCCTGTACGAAATGGTGCGGCATTGGCGGCTGCTCTGCCAAACTGCCGGTTTCGACACCCTGAACACCCCCACACAAGGGCAAATTTGGCAAATAATGGCCGTGTGGATGACGGTTAACCATCAACCACTTCCGCCGTTTACCGAACTGCCCGCCCTGTTACCCGATGTAATAATAAACCACTTTGAACAACTGAAAACTGCCGGCGTGCAAGTGCGCGAGTCGGTTCCCGAATGGTTGCATCAACTGGGACTGCAACAATTGGGCGAAAAATGGAATACCGAAATTTCGGCGCTGAACCACACTGCCCCGTTGGTGGTAAGGGTAAACCGACTTAAAACCAATATCGGGCAACTGTTGCGTTTCTTTGAGCAGGAACAAATAACCGCAACTGCACTGCCCAATTTACCCGATGCCCTGCTGCTAACCACCAATAAACAGATAACAAAAACCCAAGCCTTTAAAAATGGATGGTTCGAGGTGCAAGATGCTGCCTCGCAAATGGTTGCGCCTTTCTTAGATGCCCAACCCAACACAACCATTATTGATGCCTGCGCCGGCGCCGGCGGAAAAACCCTCCACCTTGCCTCTCTACTGCACAACCAATGCACCCTGCTGGCCTACGACACCGATGCCGCCAAACTTGCCGAACTGCAAAAACGGGCACACCGAAACGGTGCCAAGGTGCAAATATGTGCAAACAACAGCCGCCAACCGCTCTGGGAAACAACCTGGCGCCAAAAGGCAGACCGCCTGCTGCTTGATGTGCCCTGCACCGGACTGGGAACCCTTAAACGACGGCCCGATATTAAATGGAAACTAACCCCAACAACGGTAAACCAACTCATACAAGCGCAGGCACAACTGCTTAACCGCTACTCTAACCTGCTAAAAAGCGGCGGTATTGCCGTTTATGCCACCTGTAGCATTTTACCGCAGGAAAATAACCTGCAAATTGAGCAGTTTGTAAACCAGCAACAAGGCCGGTTTATCCTACTTGCCGAAAACCATATCTGGCCGTCTGAAACAGGCTTTGACGGGTTTTATATGGCTAAACTGCTTAAAACATAACCTCCCGGCATACCATGAAACCCGCTACATTTACCATTTCCCCTGCCCTTGCACAACATTTAGCAAAGTTGCAATACATTAGCCGCCGTACTTTTACAGAGGCTTTTGCCCATGAAAACTCGCCGCAAAACATGCAGCAATACAAGCAAACGGCCCTAAGCCGCAAACAATTGGACATGGAATTGTCCAACCCGCAATCGGCTTTTTACTTAGCCTTGTGCAAAGGCAGCGCCGTAGGGTATCTTAAACTCAATTGGGGCAATGCCCAAACCGAATTTTTCAGCCCCAACCAGATGGAGATTGAACGAATTTATGTTTTAAAATCATTCTACGGAACCGGCCTTGCCCCTGCCCTGCTGCAAACTGCCATTAATGCCGCAAAACAACAAAATGCCGACTGCATTTGGCTGGGTGTATGGGAAAAAAACAGCCGGGCTATAGGCTTTTACCAAAAAAACGGCTTTGTTGTATTTGGCAGCCATTCTTTTACCCTTGGGCAAGATGTGCAGCAAGATATTTTAATGAAATTGGAATTAACCGGCAGCAATACAATTTAATTTTCAAAGCCGGTTTAAGCCAAAAATAGTTTCTAAATACAAATATTCCTGCCCACTCTGCTTTAGCGCCAGCCATACTCCCTGCCGGTAAATAGCAAAGCGTTTTTTGACCAACTGCAGCCAAACAATTAAAGCAATAAAATGCCTTTGTTTGTTTCTTGGTTTTGGTTGAGCCTTTGGCAACATTTTGATTATGAATAGATTACAAAAAGTATATTAAAATATCTTTTAAGTTTATTGTTTTTTTTAAAAGATTGAGGTAAATTTGTATAAAACCAGTAGCATTTGCACATAGATTCTGGTGCTATGAAACAGCAGCCTATAATGCTCCACTATACATTAATAAGGCAAATACATTTTAGTATTATTGCGCTTTTTGTCTTATTATTTCCTTGTAAGTTAACTGCCCAGAATGATATGTGCCGTACAAACAGCAACTACCCTAATGTGCTGCCTGCTGTGGGCATATCGCCATGCAGCGAATCTGTAACTGACCCTTTTTATTTGCGTATTGCCGTAAACCTGATACGCCGCTCTGATGGAAGTTGCGACAGAACTTTGGCTGATGTTTATGAAGCCTTAAATTTGATGCAAGAGCCTTTTGCTGTACATGATATTTTTTTTAGACTGGAATGCATACAATTTTTAGATGATGATAACTTATACAATCAAACAAATGAAGAAGCACGTTATTGCATAGATGGTGGAACTTACCCTAATTCTTGTATTTACCCCAATTTTCCTGGCCTGTTTTTTGACGATGCAATAACAATGTTTGTTTACCCCAAAGGAACACCAACCAGCACCGGAGGTGGCATGGGATATGCCTCCGGCATTCCCGGGAATTGTTTTATGATAAAAGGATTTTATAGAAGCGTTGATATAGATACTTATGGCAACATTACATTTGACCAGTTTTATGATGGTCTAAAAACCTATATCATAGCTCAGGAAATGGGGCATTGCCTGGGTTTGTTTCATACTTTTCATGGGCAATGTAACGAAGATGGCTGTGAGGAAACACCCCTCCCTGCTTCTGACCCTGACAATCCTTGTGAATGTGGCGACTATGTAGCTGACACACCTGCCGATCCGGGCATAGGTGATAGCATAATTGATCACGAAACTTGTGAATTAACAACATTATTGGGTTGTGAGCAAGTCATATCACCAAATTACAATCCTTTACCCAATAATGTTATGTCTTATGCTGGCCCAACCTGTGAGTATGATATAACCAAGGGGCAAAAAGACAGAATAAAACAGCATTTGCTAAATGCGCCTTTATTTGCGCCAATGTTGCAAAATTGCATTATACCTTTGAGTGAGATTAATCAAAACCTGACCAAAAATTGGGTAAAAGAGCAAACTCTGCCGGCTACTTTAACAGAATGGTCTTCTGACAACATACACATTCTGGGTAAAATAACAGTTCCGGCAGGCGCAACCTTGTATATTCATCATGCCACCGTTGAATTTGAAACCGAAACTTCTGGTATTGTAGTTCAAAAAGGTGGAGTCCTCATAATAGAAAATCATGCTGTTTTACAAGGAAACTCTTGCAACAACACTCCTTGGGGTGGCATCTTGATTGAAGGCGATGCTTTTGAACCCATACCCACCTCTTTTTATACCGATGGAATGTTTTTTGAACATCATGGCATTGCCCGATTGAAAAACAATGTAGTGATTGAAGGAGCAAAAGCAGGCATACAGGTTGGTGATTTTATAGACTCCTCTTTACCTCCTGCAAACACCAACAACACCTATGGGGGTGGCGCATTGTTCATCAGTCAAACTCATTTTATTAACAATTCTGTCGGCGTTTACCTTCTGCCTCAGTTTTCAGGCAATAACCTGTTTACACGCTTTTCAGATTGTACTTTCACCTTTAATGCCACTTTTAGAAATACGCACAAGTTTGAAAACATTGGCTATACAGGTATTTATACCATACGCCCCTATCTGGTACAAGGTTGTTTGTTTCAAAATACAGCTCCGGTCGGCCCCGCCTTTTCACTGTCCGATAGAGGCATTGGCATTGTCAGTAACATATATGGCGGTTGGGTTACACCAAGTTTTACCGGTACACCATGTAATTTCAATAATTTGTACAAAGGCATAGATGCTTATGGCTTAGGTTCAATTCATAGTGGTTTATTGGTAACAAACAATGTTTTTGACAATGTAACAAAAAGCATTACACTTAACGGAAACGCAGTATCGCTCATATCGCAAAATCAGTTTCTGCGGTTAAACAAAGACAGCTATGCCATATATGCAATTGACAGTAAAGGCACAACCATTTATAACAATGCTATTACCGTAAATATTTGGCCCGATGCCTATAACGAAAAACCCCTTGGTATAGCAGTTCACAATTCAGGTATAGAGGGCGCTGCCATCTTAAAGAACACTTTTCTGCCGCATAACCCAACTCAGGCTACGGTACAACGTTTCCGCGCCGCTGTACAGGTTGAAGGAAACTACAATGCCAATGTAATGATAGACTGCAACACTTTCACCGCCCTCAGCGACTTCGATATCCGAATTTTCGACAGCCCCGATTTTAAAGATCAGGGAGAATGCGCTCCTTTTGAACCCGATGAAAATCCCATTGCTAACCTATGGCACAATGCTGCCGCAGCACCTCTCGGCTCGTATCATGTTTATTATGCCAACCCAGCCGAAACCTTTAACCTAACCTGCCAAGCCGGCTATGAACCTTCAGTTTTAAGCAGCAATATAAATCTTCTTGATTGCGGTACCGACCCCAATACCTGCAATTCCTTTGGTTTTGGAGATTACGGTATTATACAGCACATGTACCCCCAAGCTCTTGCCACCTTAGACAGCATACCCAATACCCCACAAGGCAACGCCGATTTTAAAGCCATCTACTATGCCTATATACAATTGTTAACAGGCGGCAGTGGCAAAAACTCCGATGCCGCCTTTGTATTGCAACAAGTAGCCATAGATAAAACCGATGCCCGACAAACAATGGCTGAAAGCATGTACGCCTTTTTGTATGGCAACGACTACATTCGAAGTGTTAAAGACAATGCGGTTTATCCGTACAATAACACCAATCCGAAAAAACACTTTATACTCATTCCTAATCCGGCAAACGAACAAGTAACTATTCAGTTCCTGCAGCCTGTAGCAGATCAAGATGAAGCCTTACTGTACGATGTAACGGGAAGACTTATTAGTACCATAGCCGTTTCAAGCGGGGCTTCTGCACAATTAAATACAGCCAATCTCTATAATGGCGTTTACTATCTGCGTTTGGGCACAAGCGCACAAGTAGAAAAATTAGTCATCCTTCATTAATGGTTTCACCCAAAGCCGGAAATGCATGTTTGTCATTTCCGGCTTTTCATTTCACAGTAATACTATGAAAAAAATAATGCTTTTTCTTATATTTATCACTTCTGCGTTAGCTGCACAAACGAGTAATTTTACATATTTTAATAAGGTGTTTGAAGCAGACACTATGAATTTATTATCGCAAGTTGTGAAACCCATAAATGACGGGTATTTAGTAATAGGAGGTTATATAACTGTGAATAAAAAAGCTATTTACATTATGAAACTAAGTTTAATGGGAGATGTAATTTGGTTTAAACATCTTGACGAGGGCAATAACTTAGGAGTTGTAGAGGATGGCAAATTTGCTATTGCCACTAGTGATCATAAATTTGTTCTAACTTATGCAAAGGGGCAGCCAATCAATGGGTTTGGAGAAATGCATTTAATGAAGTTTGATGAGGTAGGTGAAATTTTATGGCACAAAGTATATTCAGACTCATCATCTAAATATGCAAAGCAAGTGATAGAAACTACAGATGGGGGGGTTGCCTTAGTTGGCATACAGGGGGAAAATTCCCCTGCCCGTTACTATTTACTCAAAACTGATGGTGCCGGCAATTTTGAATGGGATAAATCGTATATTTTAGATGGCAGTTCAGCAGCCTTCTCCATTCAGGAAACCCCTTGGGATGGCGGGTTCATCATAGGCGGGTATGCCTACAACACCGCCAGCGGCACGGGCAACTACGATGCCTGGGTCATCAAAACCAACTACCTTGGCGATACCCTCTGGACCCGCACCTACGGCGACCCACTCGGTAATGACTGCGCCGCATTAGTCATACCCCTTACCACGCTACAGGAGTACTTTTTTGAAGGTAAACCCATAGAATACCTGCTTACCGGATGTAAGTTTATTTCCGATATTAGATATATGTATCTTGCCAAGTTAGATGAATTTGGCAACATTATTTGGGAAAAACAGTACAACAGTATAGGTGGATATAACCCTTCCGCTATTCAAACCTACCCTATTATTATCAGGAGTGATAACGTAACAGAAGATAGAAATTTTTTAGGTGTAGCACTATACAAACCAGCGTATTATCAACAAAACAGAATTGTGAAATTTTATTTTAATGGCAATTTTGCATGGTCTAAACCCATAACCTGCGATGTAGAAGCAGATGTGTATGTAAAAGACATGCAACCCACGCCCGATGGCGGCTATGTGCTGGCAGGCTACCGGTACGATGCGCCCCAAAAAGGTTGGATTTTAAAAGTAGATGCAGAAGGAAACTTTTGTTCTCCGGTTGGTTGCGATAGCACAGTAGTAGTATCGGCAGCAGAGGCAGCCGGTTTACCCAACAAAACACCCATGTCGTTGGTACAAATAAATCCCAACCCTGTTCGGGCCGGCGGTGCACTTACCCTGTCTCATCGCCTTCCGGCAGAGTTTCCGGTGGCGCAATTTACCCTCTACAACCAATCGGGCAAGGCCGTTTGGCAACAAGAGTTTAATACATGGGATAGAACAAAATTTTTGCAGTTGCCTTTGGGGCTGCCTGCGGGTTTATATCTTTGGCAGGTAAGTTATATGGGCGAGGCAGCCGCAAGCGGTAAGTTAGTAGTAGAATAAATGATTGGCAGAGACGCACGGCCGTGCGTCTGTACGGCCGAGGAAACGTGATATTTAGTGCAAAGCGAAACATCGGAATATTCTTTTTTGCTATCTTGCATTGGTTTAAATCCTGTTCATCATTTAATCCCAAAAATCATGGTTCAGACATTACCCTCAAACGGCGGATTAGCAGAACCCGAAGGCAGTGGTAAAGCCGCCGCAGCCACTGCCACAGTAAGTACCATAGCCCAAAATGCTTTATCTGGAAACAATGTTTTGGCTCAAAGTGTATTGGCAGTATATAAAGGCGCAGATTATATAAGGCATGGTGAACCGGTAAATCTAAAACATAGCCCGATTTACGTTCAGCCCGATTTTGATATTGCACCCAATCCGACAAGCAATGTAGTAAATATCAATATCATAAAACCTGTTTCAGAAAACCGAAACCTGTTAGTGTACCGTCCCGATGGGCAACTTGTATTAAATGTTATAGTTTCCGCAAACAGCCGGCAAGTAACACTTGATACCCAACAGCTACATTCAGGTATCTACTTTTGCAAACTTACCAATAGTAACAGCACGGCTAAATTAGTAATCGTTAAATAGTTTTTTAATTAGCAGCAGTTTAACCCAAACTGCTGCTAATTATTTAACTCAAAATTTGCCAATTTATGAAAAAAAAGCTCTTTATCACATACAATTTCTTCATTTATACTGCCGTTTTTGCACAAGTACAAACCGGCAGTTTTACGTACTTCAACAAAACATTTGGAGGAAATGATACTATAAATATTTTGGCGCAGGCGGTACAACCTTTAGAAGATGGATATTTAGTGTTAGGTGGGTATTCAAGTGCAAATATCAATAACGCCCGATATTTAGTAAGGCTTGATGAAAATGGTGATGCCCTATGGATTAAAAACATTGTAACCGGAAGCCAATGGAATGTTATTGAAGACGGAAAATTTGTTTGCGCTACAACCGATAGTAATATAGTTGTAGCAATTGGTGGTATAGTAAACAATGCAGCAAAAGAAATCCACCTATTTAAAATAGATCACAGTGGCAATGAAATATGGCACAGAGTATATGAAAGTGATACTATAAAGTTAGTAAGGCATATCGTGCAAACGTCAGATAATGGTTTTGCTATGGCAGGTTTATTAGGCACTTCAGATACAGCCAAATTTTTGCTTATAAAAACTGATGCCGAAGGCTGGATAGAGTGGCAACGCACCTATAAAATGGGCAACGATGCTCGTGCTTTCAGTGTACAACAAACCCCATGGGATGGAGGCTACATTATAGGTGGGTGGGGCTACTCCACCACCACCGGCTACGATATGTTTGTGGTCAAAACCCTCGCCAACGGAGACACCCTCTGGACTAAACGGTATGGGGGGATTTATGACGATTGCGCAGCCTTGGTGGTACCTGTTACTACTTTGGATGAGCATTTAGCCGGTTACCCTGTTGAATATGTGTTAACAGCATGTTGGAAGCAAGGTGCCACTATGTTTGACCGTAGATTTTATATTGCCAAGATTGATGAAACCGGAAATGTAATATGGGATTATAAGTACAATAATTATCAAGCAATGCCGGGTTTGCAAACTTTTCCTATTGTCAAAAGCAATAAAGAAATAGTAGGTGCTACCGGATTTACCAATGCAATCGGTCAAAAGGAGGCTGTTATCTTTAATTTTAGGGCAACTGGTACTATTAAGTGGTCTAAACCTTATACTATAAATTCCGAAAAAGATTGCTACCTCAAAGACCTGCAACCCACGCCCGATGGCGGCTACGTGTTGGCAGGCTACCAATACAGCAGTCCCCAAACTGCGTGGGTATTAAAAATAGACAGCCTGGGCAACACATGCAGCTATGTGGGTTGCGACAGTACGGTAGTAGTAGAAGTAGTACCGAGCATACCCATCCACTCAAACCCCAAAATATTGGCAATGGTCTATCCTGTTCCTGCAACTACCCACCTCAACATCAGTTACCAAATACCCGCCGCTGTTTTACCCTTTGGCGGCGCAGTATGGCAATTATTTGATGCCTTTGGCAGGCAGTTGGCAGAAAAAACATTACAAGGCAGCGCCGGAGTAGAGCAAGTATCGGTAGCACACCTGCCGTCGGGTTTGTATTATTACCGCGTTACCACCCCGCAAGGGCAGCGTTTGGCATCGGGCAAGGTGGTGGTGGAGCAATAGAGAATTACGAATTATGAATTATGAGCAGGCGAACCAACAAATTTTGCAAAACCCTCCACATTTCGGGCAGCATCGGGTATAATATTTTTTGCTATCTTGCATTGGTTTACAATCCTGTTCATCATTTAATCTCAAAAATCATGGTTCAGACAATATTTTGCGGCATACAGCACCTGCCGGCAATGGTAAAGCCATGAGCCAGCAAGAGCAATGGGTTTGTAATTTAGCATTGGGCAAATTGGTGATGAAATAGAGACGTAAAAACATGTTGTGTTCCGCAAATACAGTATGTCTTGCCAATTATTTGCTATATTGTGTATTTAGTTTACCTTTACGGGGCACAAACAGCATTACCAATGAGCGCCATACGCACCTGCATTTTGCTACTCTGTTTCCTTTTGCCGGTTACGGGGCAGCCTGTTGCAGCACAAACTAAAATGCCGCCACTACATTTGCAGGCACAATTTGACAATCCCTACTACTTTATACAACCCGGCGGGGCAGCAACTGCACAATTGGTTTACCTTCTGGTGCAAGTTAATGCTGCACCTTCCGCTGAGCAAAACTTTCGCACACCGGTAAATATTGCGCTGGTGCTGGACCGCAGCAAATCTATGCGGGGCGCAAAATTGCAATATGCCAAAGAAGCTGCCCAATATGTAATTGACCGGCTCGACAAAAAAGATCGCATTGCCATTATTGCCTACGATGATGTTATACAATTGGTTAGCCCTGCAAAACCGGTAAAAAACAAACGCAAGCTAAAAAAACGCATCAACAAAATTGAATTTAACGGCAATACCAACCTCAGCGACGGCCTTTTTGCAGGCTATGAACAGGTGCAAACCTATTATGCCAATGGCTATGTAAACAGGCTGCTCCTGCTTTCAGACGGGTTGGCAAACAAAGGCATTACCAACCGTTTTTTGCTCATGGATACTGCCCGGCGGGTAAATCAAAGCACCAATGTTACCTTGTCAACCTTTGGTTTGGGTGCCAGCTTTGACGAGGATTTGCTGGAATGGCTGGCCGATTGGGGCGGCGGTAATTACTATTTCATAGAAAAAGCCCGTAAAATTCCCGCAGTTTTTAAGCAGGAATTGCAAGAGATGCAGCAAGTTTGTATCCAGCAATGCCGCGCCGAAATTACCCTGCCGCAAAACTGGCAGGTTATAAAGGTATATGGCTCTCCCTATTCACAAAAAGAAAACACCCTTTACCTTGATTTTGACGATGTATTTGCCACACAAACAAAAGCGGCATTAATTCAATTGCAATTGCCTGCAACCCAAACAGATACCTTTAAACTGCCGGTGTACTGCACCTACCGCAAATTGCCCGAAACCATATTGCAGCAAACTCAAATGCCTTTGCAAGTGCAACCTACTGCAAACAAAACACAATATTTGGCCGCTTTCGACTCTACCGTTTTAAGCCATGTTCTGCTGTTTGAAACCAACCAAAAGCTATATGATGCCATTGCCATTGCCGATGGCGGCAACTATGACGCATCGGGCATTGCCGCAACCGAATTACTGAAAAAACTACAAACTCAGTTGTTACGTTTTCCAGCCAATGCCATGCTCAAAAAACAATTCGAGTTGGTGCAAAACTACATCGGGCAGCTTGTATATGCCGCCCAATACAACGAATATCAGCAAAAAATGATGCAAAAAAACGCCAAACACGACAACTACCGCATTCGCAAAAAGCGAAAATAGCCCTCACAGCATATTTACCGTAAATTTACCGCTTCAATGTAAAAAGGGCGTATCTTTGAACCCCGAAACCTAACCTATGCTAACCTATGCGCTTTGAAACAATAAACCCGGTAAACAACGAACTGGTAAAACGGTTTCCCTCCCATACCTGGCGGCAGGTGCAGGCTATTCTCAAGAAATCGGAAACAGGGTTCGACATTAACCGCACAAGTACGTTAGCCATTCGCAGCAAGCGAATGAAAGCGCTGGCCGATTTACTCGAAAACAAAAAACTGTATTGTGCCCAAATGATTACCCTCGAAATGGGTAAGCCCATTAAGGAAGCCATAGCAGAAATAGAAAAATGTGTAAAAACCTGCCACTATTTTGCCGATAACGCCAAATTTTTCCTGGCCGATGAGGTAATAAATACTCAATACAGCAACAGCACCGTATCCTACATGCCGTTGGGCCCTATTTTGGCAATTATGCCCTGGAATTTTCCGTTCTGGCAGGTTATTCGGTTTGCTGCACCCTCGGTTATGGCCGGCAATTCGGTGCTGCTGAAACCGGCACCCAACGTGCCGCAATGCGCTTTGCTGCTGGAAGAACTGTTTTTGCAGGCAGCATTTCCCGAAGGGGTGTTTCAAAACCTTTTTATTGAACACAACAAAGTGCGCTGGGTAATTGAAGATGCCCATATTGCCGCTGTTACCCTTACCGGCAGCGATGCAGCAGGAGCAAGCGTGGCAGCCTTAGCCGGAAAAAACATAAAAAAAACCGTATTGGAATTGGGTGGCAGCGACCCCTTTATAGTGCTGGAAGATGCCAACGTAAAAGAAGCAGCCCACACTGCCGTAAAATCGAGAATGATAAACGGCGGGCAAAGTTGTATTGCTGCCAAACGGTTTATTGTAATGGAAACGGTTTTCAGCGATTTTGTGAGGGAGTATGTTGACGGACTGCTGCAACTGAAAATGGGCGACCCCACCGACAGTTCGGTAGATATTGGACCCATGGCAAGGCAAGATTTGGCCGATAAATTAGAGAAACAGGTAAAAGACTCCATGCGCATGGGCGCCGAAGCCCTTATTGGGGGCGGTAAACCGCATGGCAGCGCCGGCGCTTATTTTAACCCCACCCTGCTGGTAAAAGTGCGGCCGGGTATGCCGGTGTTTGATCAGGAGGTGTTTGGACCTGTGGCATCGGTTATTACCGCCAAAACCATTAACGAAGCCATAGAACTTGCCAATAAAACCAAATACGGTTTGGGCGCTTCCATTTGGACAGTTGACACCGAAAAAGCACAGCGCCTTGCCCGGCAAATTCAGGCGGGTAGCGTATTCATTAACCAAATGGTGGTAAGCGACCCACGTTTACCTTTTGGGGGGATAAAAAATTCGGGCTATGGAAGAGAACTTGCAGCATGTGGCATCAGGGAGTTTACCAACATTAAAACCATTGTGGTAAAATAACACATTATTTGTTCATAATGCAATAAGCAGACATTTTTCCCCCCCAAACTACGCGCTTATGCAAAAAATGTACTGGTTGTTGTTCATAGCCAACGCAGCAGCATCGGTTTACTTTACCTATATGTCTGCCATGCACTTGTTTATTTACTTTGCCAACAAAAGGCTGGGGCACCCCGAATCTTTTTTCGCCTGTAAGCAAAACATTGTACCGGCAGTCATTTTTATAGCCATAACCTTAGCCGGATACCTGCTTAAAAAAAATGCCGGCACACTGGGGGCAGCAGTTTTGGTGTTGGGCTTGCCTCTTTTTATAGCAATTTTATACGGTTTGTTTGCGGTGGTTATGATTATTGGTTCCGGCGGCCGGTGGAACTGAGGCGCTGCATAGTGTTATATTTTGCATTTCTTTGAAATGGTAATGCTTTCTATATGCGAGCTGTTTGTTAACCCATACAAGTTTGGTAACTAACACAGGGTTACTCCACCACCAACTTGCCGCTTGCCTCATACTGCTCATAGCCGCCCGGTAATGCCA
>NBMY01000172.1 GCA_002212985.1 Sphingobacteriales bacterium TSM_CSS | reverse complement strand
ATGATTTGGGTTACTACTACGACAACTACCTTACCGATATTCTGCCCGCCCCCGATGGTAGCGGGTATTATTTGCTGGGTACTATTAAATGGGGAGGTTCTATGTTTGAAAGCGGAGATATACTGCTTATGAAAATAAATAACGCCGGAGAACCGGTAGAACAGTATCCTTTTAGTATAAGTGGTATGGATCAGACACTATCTTTTTGTCTTACTCCTGAGAACAATTTATTGATTTCGGGAGCTATTGAGGGGGAAACATATAATGTACATGGCATTGTACTCAAAACCGATTTGCAAGGCAACATCATTTGGCAAAATGAATTGTTTCAAAGTCCTAAAGAAGGAGAAATTGCTTCGTTGGTAGTGTCTGCTGATGGTAACTATGTAGGCGGCGGAAGCTACAAAACCGCACCGGGACAGATTGATGCTTATCTTGTAAAATTAAATGCTTCTACAGGGGCTATACTCTGGCAACGACAATACGGCGGCAATTACCGCGACTACTGCTACAACATGATAGCCACGCCCGATGGCGGCTACCTCATGGTAGGCAGGCAAGATACCCTTGCCGGTGCATTTGCCTATATTGTAAAAACCAACTGTATGGGTTTGCTCACAGAGCCGCAGGCAGACTTTACCTTTACCACAGATTCCACTACCCTTGCTGCCACCTTCTACAACCAAAGCCAGCAGGTTTATCCCGACAGCATAGACGGCGGGCATTTCATCTGGAATTTCGATGACGGAACGCCACCCTACCAAACCAAAGAACCCATACCCATTACCCACCTATACACTCAGGCAGGCACCTACTACGTTACCCTGTACGCCATTACCTGTACTGATACCTCCGTTTTTCAAACCATTGTAAAGCCACAAAGCGGCTGGGGTACCGCAGTAGGCATACAAACTGCCCTAAATTCCCCTCCTGTGGAGGGGTTAGGGGTGGTCGTTTACCCCAACCCCGCCCAAAACACCCTGCAAATCACAACACCCTTCTTTGAGGGGGGGCAAAGGGGGGGAGTATTTACCCTCTACTCCCTCACCGGTCAAATTGTACTGCAAACCCCGTTTGTTTCGACAAGCTCAACAAACAATGTAGGCGCGGCAAACACGGCGGGCGCTGCAACCCAAACCGTTTCGGTAGCGAATTTACCGGCGGGGGTGTATTTTTATACAGTCAGTGCCGCCGGAGGGGACTCCGACAACGGCAATTACAATGGCGGCGGCATGGTATTGGCGCGGGGTAAGGTGGCGGTGGTAAGGTAGGGTTTATACCTATGCGGTTACTGCTGCAGGAATTTATGCAGCAATGGACCGAAAAAATACAGGGTCCTTCCGTATTTATTTCGGCTACCGAACGGCAGAATATTGAGGAATTTCGGGCTAAACTGCCTGATGTGGTAAAGGAGCAATATCTCATTCGCTACCCCTATCAGAGCGCACATTACTAACCCCTGCCCCATTCTTTTGCGATGCGGCAATTTAGTTTTGCACACGCATAATTGCCAGCTTTTGCGTTGCCCGGTTACCCTCTGTGCCGGCAATGGTTACCAAATACAACCCGTTGGGCAAACCGGTTAAGGGTATGGCTTGAGGCATATTGGCGTCTATGGCAAAACTTTTTTGAACCGCGCCGTTAAGTGAGGTTATAACCAACTGCCCGTTTTGCGGCAGGTTGCCCTGAAGGGTAATAAAATCTGATGCCGGATTGGGGGCAAAGGTAAACATATTGCCCGATGCAGGCGCTGCAACCGACGGTTCACCAACCCCCAAACCATAACTGAAGGCTGAAGTCGTCTGCTTCGTATTTCAACAATGGTTAGTTGTAAAAAGAGTAAGTACGAACTTGCTTTGAGGATATAACCGTTATAAATTACTGCGTAACCATAAAAGAATCAAAAAAAGTATTTACCCGGTCGTTGTTGAGTTGCTGGGGCAGTCCGGTTACGGAGAGGAGGTAAAAATCGGGGCCGGTTCTAAGCATTACATAACGCAGGTGAATGCCGGGCAGCAGTTCTCCCATATCCATTTCGCCTTCCTGAGCAACCGAATCTAATACATTTACCATTTTTTGATACAGCAGTTTTGCGCCTTTGGTTTTGGCAAGGCGTTCGGCCACCCGGTTGTAAAAAGCCTCGTTATTTTGGGCAGAGGCGCTATCGGGCAAGGCAGTATAGGCAATGCTGTAATACAGGTTGTTTTGATTATCGGCACAGGTATATAAAATAATGTCCTCTTCCAGCCATTCGGTTTTTGCGCTGTCGGGCAGCAATACCTGAAACCCGGCTTCATCGGCATCTAATAAAACAGGGGGTTTAGGCGGCGTTGGAGCGCCGGCCAATGTATCGGCTGCCGGCGTATGAGGCAGGTTGGTAAATTTGGGCATTTTATTGGGCGAGTACACGGGCTGCACGGTATAGCCTTTTTGGCGCAGCAGGTTTATTACCCCCTCTTTGCCGGGCAAGTGCAGCGCACCTACGGCGGTAAAAGTGGGTTGCAGCCGCATAAAACTATCCATTCGGGCGGCCATATTGCGGTTGCGGTGTACTACTATGGCTTGGTCAAAACTTTCGGTCATTACGTCTTTTTCTCCTTCGTAGAGTTGCAACAGGGCATCTAAATTTTCTTCGGCATAATATTGTATCATGGCTTGCCCTATGGTATCGTATTTACCGGCGTTGTTTACTTGGTCAAGCAGCATTTCGGCCTGTATGCGAAGCGGCATTTGGTCTAAGGCTGCCATTTGTTCTTCTATGGTTTCAATGCCAATAAGTTGCTTGCCTTTTTCTTTTCCTGTCTGCTGAAAATACATATCGAGCAGCAGGTTGTTGCTTTTTTTGCTTTGCTCCTCCTGCTCCATTTCATCCAGCATAGACGATAAAAACAGGGGTTTTATTTTTTCAACATTATACAAAAAACCCATAATACCTATTTTTTTCAATACATAGCTTTTTACCTTCCGGTAATCATCTGCTTCGGCATAAAGATCTTGCAGGGTGGTGTCTTTCATATACATTTGGCTCATGGCCTGCAGCATATCCTTCATGCCCATTTGGTCGGTTACAATTTCGAGCGCCACGGCATTGCAGGCATCGAGTTTAAGCATCACAGAGTCGCCTAAGTTATGCACCCGTTCATCGCGCGAGTGCATGGTTCCGTATAGGTAAGAGGGTTGCTGCAAACCGTTGCCGTCTATACGCCAAAGCAGCGAGTTATAGGGCTGGGCAAACAGCATGTGGCATTGCAGCAAGGCTGCCAGGCAGGCCAGTGCGGTAAAAAATATATTTCTAAACATGGTTTTGGAGGGTAGATGATTAATCTTTTACATATGACTATCGGGCAATAAGTGAAAAGAGTTCGCGCTCTACCATTTCGCACCATATATGCCCGATGAGAATATGTGCTTCCTGAATTCGGGGCGTGTTGCCCGAAGGCACGGCAATTACCAGATTACAGCAAGGTTCTAATTGTGTAACATGGTTGCCGCATAGCCCGATGGTGTAAACGCCTGTCTGTTGCGCCTGCCGCAAGGCCTTTAGTATATTTGCCGATTTGCCCGATGTGGAAATGCCAATAAGTACATCGCCTTGTTGGGCAAAACCCTGCACCATACGGGCAAAAACCTGTTCGTAACCATAGTCGTTGGCTACGGCGGTAAGGTAAGATGTGTTTACGTGCAGCGCTTCGGCGGGCAGCGGCGGGCGGTCGTGGTAAAACCGCCCCGATAATTCGGCGGCAATATGCTGTGCATCGGCAGCGCTGCCACCGTTGCCGCATAACCATACGCGATGTTTGTTTTTAAAGGCATTTATCATGGCATAGCCGGCCTGTTGTATGGTTTGCAGCAGGCCGGCATTTTGCAATATGGCTTCTTTTACGGTTATTGATTGCTGTATGATGTCTGCTATTTGTTCTGTGTTCATGGTTTATTTTGTTTACAGAGCTGCGCAAGAATAACATTTTAAGACCGCGCGGGGTTGTTTTAAATTTGTAATAACGAACGGTTGCTATTTACTACAAACCTTATTATGATTTTGAATAAACCATGTCATAAAAAACAAACTCAAGTGCAATACCAAAAAACATCATAGACATATATGCTTTTCCCTTGATGAAAAAGCAAAAAAAATCAAGCCTTCCTGAAAATCTGGCTAAAAATCTGCACTACGGGCGAAAAGCGCCAATACATACGCCGCCAACATACGGTTTCATCATTAACTTTTGTCGGGCGTTTGTTGCACCGCTTTCTGATCGCCCTTCATTCCGATTTTCTGAACGCTGATTTTCAGAAGGGCAAAAAGTAAAACTAAACAATACCTGTTAGCATACAGAATTAACCGTCTCTGAACACACAGGGGTTTTATTTGCTGATGCAGCGCCTTTGCGGGCGGCATATTTTTACAGCAGTTTTCGTATAAGGTCTTCGGTGCTGATACCTTCGGCTTCTGCTTTGTAATTTTTAACCACCCTGTGGCGGAGCACATCATCGGCAACAGCCTGCACGTCGGCAATATCGGGCGAGTATTTGCCCAACAGGGCGGCGTTGGCCTTGGCGCCAATTACCAAAAACTGCGATGCCCGCGGACCTGCTCCCCACGATACATATTCGTTCACCTCTTTGGTGGCAAGCGAGGTGCCGGGGCGGGTTTTGCTGGCTAATTTTACGGCATACTGCAGCACATTGTCTGAAATAGGTACTTTGCGCACCAACTTTTGGAAATTGCGAATTTCTTCGGCATGGAGCATTTTTTTCAGCACAACTTCCTTATCGGTGGTAGTGCTTTTTACCACATCTACCTCTTCCTCAAAACTGGGGTAGTCAACCTTTATGTTGAGCATAAAGCGGTCTAACTGTGCTTCGGGCAAGGGGTAGGTGCCTTCCTGCTCAATGGGGTTTTGGGTGGCAAGCACAAAAAAGGGCAACTCAAGGCGGTGCAGATGCCCGCCCACGGTTACATTGCGTTCCTGCATGGCTTCCAACAGGGCCGATTGTGTTTTGGGCGGGGTTCGGTTTATTTCGTCGGCCAGTACAATATTGGCAAACAACGGTCCTCGGGTAAATCTAAACTGCCGTTGTTCGTCCAAAATTTCGGCGCCGGTAATATCGGAGGGCATCAGGTCGGGGGTAAACTGTATGCGTTTAAAGCTAAGGTCCAGCACATCGGCAATGGTTTTAACCAACAGCGTTTTTGCCAGACCGGGCACCCCTACCAACAGGGCATGTGCATCGCAAAATATGCACAGCAACACTTTTTTTACCACATCATCTTGTCCTATAATTATTTTTCCTACTTCCTGCCTTAAATTTTTAAAGACAACGGCCATGGCATCTATGGCTTCTACATCAGACTTAAACTGCTGCATTGGGCAAACTGGTTATGGTGTTTTAATTACTGCCGTTTTAAACGGGCAATGGTTGTTTTTGTGTTGTAAAAACGGCTGCAAAGTTACGGTTTTATTTGGTAAACAGGTATATTTTGGCAAATTGTAGCTTATAACATTGGTAAAATAAGCAAAACAGGTTGATATAACAACCATGCTTTACCAATGGTTGTTTTAGAAAAGAAAAACGGCAACCTTCTGTTTTGTAAACCCAAACGGGGAAAGTAAACCCGACACTTTCTTTGTTTGCCGGCGAATATAGGTTCATGTGCAAACTACGGTCATAAATAGGCAACTCATGGAAAACAACAGCCGAAAAGTAATTTTATACATTGCCGCAAGTTTAGACGGCTACATTGCCAAACCCAATGATGATTTGAGTTTTTTATCATTGGCAGAGCAGGAAGGCGAAGATTACGGCTACGGGCAGTTTATGAATACGGTTGATACCATGGTACTTGGCCGCAAAACTTATGATTGGGTAGTTGGGCAGGTGGGCAGTTTTCCTGATGAGGGTAAAACCGTTTATGTAATTACGCAAACACCCCGTGAACCTATTGGCAATATCTGTTTTTACACCGGCAGCCCGCAAACGCTTATTACCACGCTTAAAAACCAACCCGGGCAAAATATTTTTATTAACGGCGGTGCTCAATTGGTAAACAGCCTGCTGCAACACAGGTTAATCGAGGAATTTATTATTTCGGTGATACCGGTTTTAGGTAACTATTTAGGTGCCGTTTTTGATAATTTTGCATTTAAATGAACATTTCGATGCTTTCTGTTTAACAAAACAGTATTTTTGTTGAAAGATTCGCAACAGAAAAACGAAAATGTGCTTGGTTTTTAATAATTTCGACAACAAAAAATTTTACAAAGCGTTGATTATCAATCAATTAAGAGCACCTAAATAGTTACGGTTTTAGTAGGAAGTGGTACAAGGTTATTTGCCAGAGGTCAACCCGAACAAAGCCTGCAACTGCTTGCCTGCCGGCATTATGCCACCGGGCTGGTACAACTGCATTACCGGCTGACCGGCAAAAACTAATCGGCATTTCGGCAAGCTCAATGCCCGTAAACGTTTGGGCATTGAGCTTGCCGAAATGCCCGTTCTAAACATGCTTCAAATTTGAAGCATAATTTTTAACTTTGCAAGCCGTTTTCACCTGTTGCAAAAATGCTGTTTTTTGTAATAAACAGGTACATGGCTTACGTAAACGCTATCACAATAAACACATCGGCAATGGAAAAAACACTTTTATTTGAATTTGGCACCGAAGGCGGCGGCGCTGAAGTTTATAGACTGCCCGATAACCGCGTTTTGGAAATGGGCAGCAGCGGAGGCATGCTCGATGATGAAGAGGAAGACCCCGTTCGGTCTTGGGAGGTAATGTTTGTTGATTTTGAACATTGGTGGAAACATTTTCTTACCAAAAACGGCAGTTTTTGGATATATTTTTACCCAATTTTTATGCATGACGAGGTTAAACCAATTATAAAGTCATCGGTAGAGCAATATATCTCGCAAAACGGGGCTGAGGCGGGGCATCATGAAAAGTGGGAGTACTGTCTTAATTCGGGCAATAGGGCGTAACTCGCGGCATAATTATTGGCAATCATTTTTATTGCCGGCAGTTTTCACTTATGGTAAAACGCTCCCTGCGTTTTGTTTTACAGGGAGCGTTAAAAAGAGAATACCGGTTCATTATCATGCAGCACAACACCCGCTTTTAATCGAGTTTAAATTTAAAAGGCAAGGTATAAGCTACACGCACGTTTTTTCCCCGTTGTTTGCCCGGTTTCCATTTGGGCATTTGTTTTACCACTCTCACGGCCTCTTCGTCGCAGCCCGCGCCGCCGCCGGGCAGCCCGCGTTTTATCTGTACATTGCTAATACTGCCGTCTTCCATGACCACAAACCCTACATAAACCGAACCCTCAATGCCGTTTTCGCGTGCCATGGGCGGGTAGTGCGTGTTGGTGGCAAGGTATTTAAACAGTTCGGTTTGTCCGCCCGGGTATTCGGGCATTTCTTGCACAATCAGAAAGATTTCGGGTTCTTCGGGTTCTTCCGCTATTTTTTTGGGTTCTGTTAGCAGCTTATCCGAAACAACCTGCTGTGATTGTTCTGCAACAGGTTCTGCCGGTTCAATTACCGTATTCTCATCAGCTTCGGTGTTGTTCAGATCGGGTTCGGTTTCCAGAATTTCCTCATCGTCAACAATTTCAACCTTTGGAGGCGGCGGCGGGGCCACTGCCGGAGGCGGCGTTTTGGTAACCGGCGGCAGCACCTCAATGTTATCATCAACAACCAAATTGCCCGAAAATTGTTTTCCTCCATCGGAGGGACGATAGGCAAAATTAAAGGCATACAGGCTCAGAAGCAGGGTAAACACAAGCCCGATTTTGAGAAAAATGCTGCGAAAACCCTGTACATCCGCTTCGGGGTATTTTTTTTGCAAAACCGATACTTCTTGACCCGAATATTTGTTCATTAGTTTTTCGGGCCGCTGTGCTCCAAAATACAACCTGAACAAACCCAATACCAGCAAAGGACTTAACACCAACAACAAAAATAAATACAGCATGGCAATTACAATTTAGCGTGAACAATTTGTTTTACACGCCAAAAATACCTTGCTTTATACCACCCCGCAACCCAAAACAAGCAGACGTGGCACTGTTTGTAGCAAACGTAGGCGCTTAAAGGGCAACCGTTGTTAACCAACATAAAACAGGCATAATTTTAGTGGTGGTTAAAACCGGTAACCTTAGCATAAAAAAGCCTTTTTTGCGTTGTTATTAAACATTGTGTGTCATCCACTATCAAATTATAGCATTCCATTTCTGGCAATTTGCACCCAACAAAAAGCATATCATCCAAAATGAAAATAATTGCTCCTTTTACCGCAGTTTTTCTGTTTTTTTACCTCACTTTACCGCTAAACGGGCAAAGTATGGCCCGGCTCGACTCTCTCTATGGCAAACCCGTTGACAAATTGGCCTTTTTGGGGCTTTGCCTTGTTGGAACCGATACCATTCCGTGCGCCCAATTAGAAGAGGTAATTGTTTCTGACCGAAAACGCAGCCCCGAAGAAGAGGCCGCCTACCGAAAACTTAAACGCAATGTAATAAAGGTATATCCATACGCCCAGCGCGCCATTGCCCTTATTAACGAATTAGATGCCATTAACGCGTCGCTTAACCGCCGCCGCGACCAGAAAAAATACCGCAACTACTTAGAAGACCAACTCAAAAAACAGTTTTCTACCGAAATTAAAGACCTTACCATTTCGCAGGGCAAGGTGCTCATAAAACTTATTGAACGAGGCACCAACAAAACGTTTTACGAAGTTATAAGGGAGCATAAAAACTGGTTTTCGGCATTTGTCTATCAGAATGTGGGGCGCTCTTACGGTTACGACCTGAAAGAAGGCTATAACCCCGATAATTACAGCGACCTTGAAAATATTGTGAGTTTTCTTGAACAAAACGGCGTACAGTATTTTGGCTACCGCTCTTATCCCGAATCGAAAACGCTTCAGGATTTTCAGATGCCACAGGTAGAAGATGTGCTGAAAAGCAAAAAACGGGGTAAAGACAAATCTTCCGATAAAGACGACGACAACTAACCCGCAAGCCCCAATAGCGGTGTTATATTGACGGCAGATTTAAGGTTGTAAACCTGCGGTGTTTTACCTTAGGGTTTACAACCTTGCTGCGTTTATGGGGTATGTGGAAAAAGCACTACCGGTTGGGGCGTTTTCTTCAATGTTTTACAAACCCTTAAACGGCATTTTGAGCATTTGCCAAAAAGTCTGCTCGCCCGGCTCACGAAAACGCTCAATGCCAAACTGCATTTTTTCTACATCTGCTTTGCCTGCCGTTCCAAATATACGATCCCAGAAAGTGAACACGTCACCATAATGGCTGTCTGTTTCGGGGCGGTAGCTGCTGTGGTGTACGCGGTGCCAGTTGGGCGTAGTAAATACCAGACTGAACCAGCGCTCAAACCATTTAGGATAGCTAATATTAGAATGGTTGAGCGAAAACCACGGCAGGGCAAAAGCAAAGTAAATGGTTATGCTTTGAATAGATACGCCCAACAGTGGCAGAAAAGCTATCTGTGTCAATGTTTGCAACATGAACTCTATCGGGTGAAGGCGCAGTCCGTCAGAGGCGTCAAGTTCTGTATCGGCATGGTGAACCCGGTGAAAACGCCAAAAGAATGGCACTTTGTGGTAAATGATATGGAAAACATAGCTGTTCAAATCTACCAGCAATATGCCCATAATGATGGCAGGAACCGATTGCCCCAACAGTTTATGCAGCAACCCGATATTGTTTTGCTGCGACCACAGGATAGCAGCCACCACAAAACTGCCTAAGATGGCATTCAACACAAAGGCAACAGCAATCATGCCTAAATTGTGCCAACGCTGCCGGTTGCGGTCTTTTGAATGTTCAAAGTAGGGAAGTATTTTTTCTAAGGTCATAAAAAAAGCAATACCGGCAATGGCCAACAGGGGCGTAATGTTGCCCAACAATTCAATGATGTTTTGCATGGTTCATTTTTTTAAAAGTAAAAAATTGTTCGTTTGTCCATGCAAAAATAGGGCAGAAAGTCCCGGCTGTCGTCTTTCCCGATAATTCCGGACGTCTTGAATTATCGGGAACTACGGGTTGCGGAAAGCAGAGGGTGTTGTGCCGGTAATTTTTTTGAAAACGGCATTAAAAGCCGCCTTGGAATTGAAACCACTGTCGAAAGCTATGGCAAGAATGGAAAGATGGGCTTTGGCAGGGTTGAGGGCATCCTGCTTAAAATGCTCTACCCGATAACGGTTAATGAAGTCGAAAAAACTCTCCTGTTTATATTGGTTAAGCAGTTGGGAAATCAGGTGGGGCGTGGAGCCGAGGTGTTCTGCCAATTGGGGGAGTGTCAGTTCGGGGTTGAGATAGATTTTATCAACAGCCATGGCGGCTTCTAATTTTTCCAGCAATTCCCGGGCTTTCCGGTCGGTAAGTCCCGATTTTTCGTATTTGACGGGAGCTTTTACCAAAGCCGGTTCGTTTGTTTCAACAACCACCTCTTCGGGAATATTTTTAAAAATTTCGGGTTGTTTCAGTGCCCGGTAACCCATTACGTAAATAACAGCAGAAAAGGTAAGGTTGGAAAAACTGTCTGCAAATCCCATGTCATAAAAACTCAGCGCTATACATATTACGTATGTAGCCACTCCCGCCCCAAAAAACTGTATTAGCCACTGCAGAGACTTTTTTTCCGTGTTTGAAAATACCTGTCGAATGTGCCGCTCATGCCCCAGTACGAGTGCTACCGTCATTACTATATAAACAAAGCTTACAATGTTTATTGCAATAAAACTCCACACCCAGAAATCTGGCTTTTGGGTATAACTGGCCTGCAGAATGGCACGTTTATTGGCAGCAGGCTGCAAGTAAAAGGGCATAAAATAAATCAGGGTTACTACAAAAGGGATAAAATTCAGCCAGTGCCACCGGCTCATCCGGAAGTTTTTTTCTGTGAAACTTTTAACAAAAAACCAAAACCCGATGCCTATCAGCATGGCAAAAGGCGTTCCTACAAGTCCAAGATGAGGGAACTTTAATACAATACGCAAATCGTAAAGTGCCGTGCCTGCCATGTTAATGGCAAAAGAAGTAGTTAACAAGGCCAGCCAGCGGTTGGCAGACCGGTTTGCACCTTGCAGGCCCAGCAACACAACACTAAAAAAGATGCCTTGGGCTGCACTCAGGAGTATGATGTATGAAACAATTTCACCCACGGGATTATTTGATTGTTTTGCAATTTACACCCGAAGATAGAAAACGGCTTTAAGGAAAGTGTCTGTTTCCAAAACAATATTTTCGGTTTCCTCAGTTTGCCGGCTCTGTTTAGCTTAGGTTTGCCCAACACCCCCGTCTGAATGTAAAATTTTGGGTGCAAGGCGTTTCCTATTCATCTGCCAAAGTCCTGAAAAACAAATGCTGCCATCTGCATTATCCTGTCTGTTCCAACCAGCAATATTATTTTATAAACTCATAGATTAATGGTGTAAGCCAAAGGTATTATTGGTTGACTTATAAACCGGATTAGTCGTGCCGGGCACCTTCGGCTACTTTAAAAACATGCAGCAGGTACGGAAACAAGGCATCTATGGTTTCCTGTGCGCCGCGTGTAGAGCCGGGCAAGGTAATAACCAAGGTATTGCCCACCATGCCGGCCACCCCGCGCGATAGCATGGCATAGGGAGTACGGCTTTGCCCGTAGTTTCGGGCGGCTTCCATAATGCCGGGTATTTCGCGGGTGATGAGGGGTTTTACCGCTTCGGGCGTAACGTCTCGGGCAGACAAGCCGGTGCCGCCGGTAATAAGAATCAGGTCTTGCCCGTTGGCGCACAACTCAAGCAAGAGTTGTTGTATTTGGTCTTTTTCATCGGGCAGCAGACGGTAAACGGGGTTTTGAATGTTATAAGTCTGCAATTTTTCTATAATAGCTTTACCCGCCGTATCGGTTTTTTTACCGGCAAAAACACTGTCGCTGCACACAACTACTGCCGCGCGCAAGGGTTTTGACAACGTATCGGAAAAATCGGATTTACCGCCTTTTTTATCCATGAGCTTAATGGTACTTATTTCAATGCCTTTGTCAAGCGGTTTCAGCATATCGTACATAGTAAGAGCGGCAATGGCGGCTCCGTGCATGGCTTCTACCTCTACGCCGGTGCGGTAAATGGTATGCACCTCTACGGTTATGGTAATTTCAAGCCCGTTTAAAGCGCTGGTAATGGCGGCGTATTCAATGGGCAGCGGGTGGCAATCGGGTATTACATCGGAGGTTTTTTTTATGGCCAGCAACCCTGCGGCGCGGGCAAATTCGCGCACATCGCCCTTGGGCACCTGCCGGTTTTCTATGGCGGCAATGGTTTGGGGTGTGCTTACTTTAAGCACGGCGCAGGCTACGGCTTTGCGGAGAGTGGTAATTTTTTGAGTTATGTTGTTCATTGCTAAACGGACAGTATTGGCAACTAATGCTCTTTACAGCGTGTAAAAATAATAAAAACAGTTACGGTGTATTTTTTTTCCACTGTGTGGTATTGTCGTCAAAAATTTCTTTGCCCCAAACAGGCACTTCGGCTTTAATGCGCTCTACCAGTTCTTCGCAGGCATTTACCGCCGCCTGCCGGTGTACCGATGAAGTAAACACAAACAAACTTATTTGCCCTGCCAATACCCTGCCCAAACTGTGGTAAATGTGCATACAGGTAAGCGCATATTTGGCAAAAGTGTCTTCGCGTATGGTAAACAGTATCTGTTCGGCCATGTCGGTATAGGCGGTGTAGTCTATGGCAGTTACCTGTTTTTGGTCAATTACATCGGCCCGCACCTGCCCCAAAAACAGGCTGTGAGCACCAATATCGGTACGGCTGCTGTGTTTGGCAATAGAATCGGCTATAAACTGTGGGCTTATGGCTCCTTCTACAAATACTTTTTTCGGTTTTTTTTCGGGCATGGCTATGTTTTTAGCGGTTAGCGGCACAGCAGTTTGGCGGTGTATGTTTGTTGGTTGTTTTGCAGGCGCACCCAATACAACCCGGGCGCGGGTTGGGGCAGTTGCACCGGCAGGTTTACCTGCCCGTTGGGTTGCACAAAGGTTTGTTGGTACACCAACTGCCCGGCGGCGTTGTAAACAGTAAGCACAACAGGCTGTGTATTGGCGGGCAAAGTGGCTTGTACGGTAAACCGCCCCTCTTGCGCCGGATTGGGAGTCAACACAAGCGGAAAGGCGGCAAGTCCGTTGTTTTCAATACCTACGGTACAATCTTCGGGCGAGTGAACCAATACTCCGATGTTTTGGGTTGACTGACAGCCGTTGCCATCGGTAGCGGTGGCGGTGTAGATAATTAGCCCCGATGTATCTGCTACCACCGCCGTTGTATTAGAACCCGATGGGTTTGCAATACCCGGCCCTTGCCAGTAAAAGGTAATAGGCGCTACGCCCGATAAAACACCGGCTCCCAGCAACAACGGGCTGCCCGGGCAAACTTCGTTATCGGTTAAAACGCCGTTTACATCTCCCTGTGCATACAAAATCAAACCGGGTGCAGGCGCAAAAACGGCTACAGTTACGCTTGCACTATCGGTACAGGCGGAGGTGGACACCTGCGCGGTAAAGGTGGTTGTTTCGGTAATTTGGGTAGTGGCAAAAGGTGTGGTGTATGGCAGGGTAACGCCATTTTGCTGCCATATAAACCCGTCCGATGGTTGCCCTTGGTTAATAATGCTCAATTCAATTTCCTGCCCCTGACATACCTGCACGGGTGCCATAATGCCTTCGATAGGGTTGGTTACGGCCACCTGCACACCGGTATTTTGCGCCGGCGCACTGCAACCGGTAGCATCGTCAACGGCGGTGGCGGTGTAGGTTACAAGGCTTTGTTCAAGCGGCGCTGTTGTTTCAACGGTTTGGTTGCCGGGGTTGAGGGGGGTAAATTCGCCCTCTCCAAACCATGAATAGGTGTAATTGCCCGCACCGGTAGCAGACAAGGTAAGGGTTGCGCCGGTACAAACCGTATCGGCAGCGGCAGCAATGGTAAACTGCGGCGCCGGAAGCACCTCTGTATTAACTGAGTTGCCTGCCGTACAACCGTTTTCATCGGTTACGGTTACCGAGTAAACGGTGTTGCCCGGGTTATCGGGCAAAGCCTGTACGTTGGCGCTGCCCGTATTGAGCAGTCCGTTTCCTTCCCATTGCCAGTTAGTGAGGGTGTTGGCGCTTTCGGCGGTTAAATCTATGGCGCTGCCAAAGCAAACGGTATTGGCGGCGGTAATGGTTACATCGGGTTGTGGGTAAACGGTAATGTAGCCGGCGCTGTTCAGCTCATCAAACCCGAAAAGGCTGGCAACAATCATGGTTACCGGATAAGTGCCCGGCGTGTTGTAGGTTACCCACGGGGTTAACTCTGTGCTTTCTGCCGGCGTTCCGCCCGGAAAAACCCATTGAATGAGCGAGCCGGCCGAGGCGGTGGCAATATACTGCACCCCAAGCTGGCCACAACCCGATGAAACCCCTGCTGCGGTGGCAAAAGATGCCTGCGGGGCAATGCCTTCGGTAATTTCAAATACATCAAAGGCGGCTTCTACCACATGTCCGGTGCCGGGCATATCGGCAATGGTAACCAGAAGTTGCATATTGGCGGTGGGAAGCAGCAAATCGGCAATGCTTACGGTAGTTTGGTGAAACATATACTCGTAGGGATTACCATCGGTTGCAATTTCTACGGTTTTGGTTTCTATGCCGTTGGTAATCTGAATTTTAAGCGTGTCGTTGCTGCCGTTTTGCAAAGAAAGATACCGGTAGTAGCTCAATTGCGGATTTTGGTAGCCCGAAAGGTCAAACACGGGCGAAGTAAGTATGGTAACACCTTCGCTTACGTTATCGGCCAAGCCGGTACCCGAGTTGCCGGTAACAAAGCATTGGTTGCCAAAATCGGTATCTACATCGGCGCCAACATTGGCGGGCTGGCTGGCAAAGGTAGTGCCAATGGGTACATCTCTTACCCACATGCCGTTAAGGGCGGTTCCGCCGGTGGTCCATCCGTAATCAAAAAAGAAATCGTCGTAGTAGCCGGGTGTCAACGGCAGGGTAAGGCTGGCGGTTTCGGGGGTTATATAGGGTTGCAGGAACAAGGTGCGGTAGCCCCATTTTCCGGCGTAAATCTGGTAGGTTTCGGGGGCGTAAAGGGGGGCAGCAACTTGCCCCATGTCGTTAGATGTAAGGGTTTGAACGCCCGTTGGAGATTGCAGCCAAACCGTTGCACCGGGCAGAGGTTGGCCGGTTTGGGCGTTGGTTATGAGCAGGTTAAGGGTAAAAGACGGCAAGGGTAGCAGGGCAACGTTGAGCGGGGTAAGTACGCCGTTTTGCAGGGTAACTTCTACGGTTTGTGTTTGGTAGCCATAGAGCGAAACCTCTACGTTATAACTGCCCGATGTGGCAATGCCGGTTTGGTAGTTGCCGCCAAAACCGGTCAGGGCTTGGGTGGCGGTGCTGTCGGCAATGGTAATTTGTGCGCCGGGCAGCGGAAGTCCTGTAATTGCATCGGTTACCAACCCTTGCAGGTAGCAGGCCGGTGTATAAGCCGGCTGAATAACAAACAACCCTTCTTCCATATCGGAAGCCAGCAAAATACCCGATGGCAGGTAGGGGTAAACGCCCCAGCAGCCGTTGTAGTTATTGCCCGAAAGAGGAGAAGTATCGTAATGCCCTACCGGAATTAAACTGTTGGGGTAGGTGGCATCAACAATGGTAGCGCCATCGCGGTAGTAAGAGGTAACAATAAAGTTGTGGTAAAAGAACGTGTTGTGCGGAATAACGCCGCTTCCGGGGTTAGACTGATATCGGTCTAATTCTTTAATATCGGAAATATCAGAAACATCATAGGCGGCAATAAAGGCGGCCGATTTTTCATCGGTGGTTATGAGAATTTGCCCGTCATCAGACAGCCAGCAGTTGTGGGTAAAGTTTGAGGGGGTGGTTTGGGTGGCCATTATTATCGGGTTTGCTTTGTCGGTTATATTTACCACGGCAAATTGTCCTTCGTAAATTTCGGCAGTCCAAAGAGTATCGCCCCGGGCAAAGCAATCGTGCACATAGGCATCGTTGTAAATGCCGGCAATGGGCGGATTTACCGGGTTGCTGTTTATATCAATCATAACCACGCCGCCGGCGCCAAAATTACTGCCGGCAATATACCCTATGCCGTTTTCATCAATAAATATATTGTGTGCAGTGTTAACGGGCACATCCATGCCCTGAAAATTTCCGCCGGTCCAGTTCCAGGTTACAATAGAATCGGGTAAATACTGAAGGTCAAAAATATGAAGCCCGGTATCGGTTTCATTGGTTACATAGGCATAATGTTGCCACACTTTCATATCGCGCCACAGGCTGCTGGGTCCCGACACAAAAAACAGTTCGGTGGGGTTTGCGGGGTCGGTAACGTCAATAATGGCGGTTCCGGTTCGGGTGCCAAGCAAGGCATATTCGCGGTTATTGGCTGCGTAGCCCCAAATATCATTTACCGTTTGCGTATAATCAATATGCCCCAGCAGGGTGGTGTTAAACTGCGCCCTAAGTGTGGGTTGACAACACAACAACCACCCCAATAAGAAACCAACTGCGCGAAGGTATTGCATAACCAAAGGAATTTTGTTTTAAAAAAAGATAGTACAAGTTGTACAAAACAGGTATTGTGGCATAGGTAAAACGCATAAAATGGCCGTTTGGCTGCCTGTTTACCGCAATTGCGCTTACTTTTGCAAGCCCCCCGACAGAGAAAACGATAAACAGACTATAAAAAAACAAACCTGCCGGTAAAGTTCGTAATCTTTTGTTAGTTTTAACTACTAATTTAGCTGTAACTGTGCTACCAACAGAAATGACAACACCCCCTGCGCCCGATAAGGACAAGGAGTTTATTGATTTAATTACCACACACCAGGGAATTATCCATAAGGTGTGCAGCGTGTATTGCAGCAACGAGAGCGACCGCGAGGATTTATTTCAGGACATTTTATTACAGGTGTGGAAATCTTTTCCTTCTTTTAAAGGTGACTCAAAAGTAAGTACCTGGCTGTACCGCGTGGCATTAAACACCGCTATTTCCTTATACCGGCAGCAAAGCCGGAAAGGCGGGCGGCAGGCCTTGTCTGCCAACGAACTGCAGCTGGCCGATAAACCGCACGATACCGAGTTTGAAGAACGGCTTAAATTTTTGTACAGCGCCATAGATGAGTTGAATAAAGTGGAAAAAGCCATAGTAATGCTCTATCTGGAAGATTATGACTACAAACAAATATCGGAAATTGTAGGTATTACCGAAACCAACGTAGGGGTAAAGTTGCACCGTATTAAAGACAAATTGCGCAAAATGGCTAAAACTCAACAGGCATAACATGATGGAATTAGATGATCTAAAAAACACCTGGCAGCAATTCAGCAAAACGCAATTAGAGCAACACCGCTTAGATGCCGAACAAATAAAGCAGTCGCTCGAAAACCGCACCTTCAGCGCCATTGGAAAAATACGCCGCGCCCTTAGCATTGACATGGCGCTACTGGCTTTTTTCACCCTGCTTGCCTTGCTGTATGCCCTGTTTTATAACCGCCAATTGTTGCGCCTGTTGCTGTTGGCTTTCGGGTTTATTTGGGCGTTTACCCTTTTTGTAAACGTAGGCATTCACCTGTTGCTCAACCGCGTGGTAAATGCCCGTGCCGACCTTCGCAGTTCGCTGTTGGTATTGGTGAGCCGGTTGGGTATAGGGCTTAAAACCGCTTATGCCTTATCGGTAATTATGCCGGTGGTGGGCGTTTTCTTTGGGTATGTATGGACAAGTTCACACAGTCTTACGTGGAAAATTGCCCTTCTGCTGCTGGCCATTGGGCTGGGTATGGGTATTATTTTTTACCCCATTATGCGCTGGTACACCCAAAAAATGCTGGGCAACCACTACGCCGAGCTAAAACAGTGCCTTCAGGAACTGGAAGAAGAAGAGGCAACGGGTTAGTTTTTTTAGGGCTACCCGTAGCGGCGGGTACCTTTCTTCCACTACCTTCTACTTTCTTCCCACTTCCCCCCACCCGCTACCCATATTACTTACCAAAACAATTACTACCCTTGCAACTGTTATGCAGGCTGATTTGCTTATTGTTTACCTGCACAAAAAAACACAACTAATAAGAAGCACATGCAGCAAATTCCCACCTACCTCTGCCTTATTATAAGAAAACCGTTACGATGAAGCACTGACCGTTGTGCATCAACTTACAAAACAGATACCAAATACAATCACAATAGTAACTATTTAGGTGCTCTTAATTGATTGATAATCAACGCTTTGTAAAATTTTTTGTTGTCGAAATTATTAAAAACCAAGCACATTTTCGTTTTTCTGTTGCGAATCTTTCAACAAAAATACTGTTTTGTTAAACAGAAAGCATCGAAATGTTCATTTAAATGCAAAATTATCAAAAACGGCACCTAAATAGTTACTCACAATAACCAATGTTTCTAATTTTGGAAACTTTTTGCTACCTTTGTAACGTTTAACAAGGCAGTATTGAATGAGATATTTTGACACAAAGTTTTTAGAAGAAGCCGACGAGTTTATTTCACAACTAAACCCCAAGGCAATCAGAAAAATTCTCTACAATATTGACCTTGCTGAACAGACCAATGACCCAAAACTTTTTAGGAAACTGCA
>NBMY01000112.1 GCA_002212985.1 Sphingobacteriales bacterium TSM_CSS | reverse complement strand
ATGGCAGCTATACCTACAGTTGGAGCAACGGCTCTGTTACGGAAGATTTGACGGGCCTTTTATCGGGCACTTATGATGTTACGGTAACAGACGGCAACGGCTGCACCGCCACGCTGAGTGTAGAAGTTGGTGGATGCGAAATTTGTGTTCCACCTGCAGCACCAACAGCAATTTTAGCCGAGGTTATCAGTTGCTTAGGTGATGTAAATACTACGCCGTTTGAGGTTGTTCCTGCATCGGGAGTTACTGTTAACTGGTATCTAACGCCAACGGGAGGAACACCTATCGCATCGGGTAATACATTTACGTCACAAACTCCAGGAACCTATTATGCTGAGACATCGGACATAAATAATCCCGATTGTGTAAGCGAAAGCAGAACTCCGTTTGTGTTATTGGAAGATGAAGTAGCGGTGGTAGTTCCGGCACAGTTAACCACACTTGCCGGCGAGCCGATAACCATTACAGCAATTGCAAGTGCAACATTGGGAAGCCAATTTACCTATGAGTGGTCACCTGCCGACGGATTAAGTTGTACTGCCTGCGCCAACCCGATAGCAACAGTTAGCGAAGACACACAATATACAGTAACCGTATTTGACGAATATGGATGTTCGGCTACTGCAATGGTGCTAATTGAAATTGTAGAGGAGTTAGTGTTAATTCCAAATGCGTTTTCACCCAACGGCGATGGCGAGAATGATGTATTCAGAGTACATGGCAAGGATATAGTGCAGGTAGCAATACATGTTTTTGACCGTTGGGGTGGCGAAATGTATAGTAACACAACAAGTAACCTGTTGCAAGGTTGGGATGGCACAAAAAATGGCACCGATGTTGAGTTGGGCGTTTATGTGTATTATGTTTTAGTAACCTTTGAAAATGGAAAAGAAAAACTTTACAAAGGTAATGTTACGGTAATACGTTAGGGAATTGCCTTGTAATATGAAAGGCGGGCCGTTGATTCAACACGGCCCGCTTTTTCTTTATTCACACCTACGTATTATATGGTAGTATCACGCAGGAGACAAATACTAACCCAAAAGCAATTTAATTCAAAATTTACACATCATTTTCTTATCTTGTGCCGTTTTTTTACTATCAACCGAGAAATTTGAAAAACTCAATAATATGCGAAGAAAATTATACACACATCTCGCTTTACTTTTAATCTATTTATTTTTGCTTACAGGTGTCGTTTCGCAAGTTATGGCTCAATGTCCTAATAATAATACATTAGGTGGTGACTTAACCCCCTTAACAACCGGTAATACACAAACTACCACCTGCGCTCATGCAGGCGAGTATTTTACTGTTCAAGTATGTACCGGCACAAGTTATACCTTTACCACTTGCGGCGATAACGATTTTGATACACAGTTATCGTTGTATAATTCAACGGGTGGCGCTGCCCTTGCATTTAATGACGACGGCGGCGGTTGTGGTGTACAATCAACCATTACCTGGACCTCTACCATTACCGGAACCGTTTGGATATTATTGGACCAATATTTTTGCGCTAATGTTTCAACCGCTTGTATGAACCTTAGTGTAACTCAAAATACGGCTTGTACCAATTTTCCCCCATGTAATGGTTTATGTCCGCCCGGGGGAACCCCTCCGGCGGAAGACGATTGTTTTACCGCCCTTAATCTGGGTACCATACCTACGCCGCCACCCTGTACAGGAACTACCGGGGGGCAAGGAACACCTATTATATATAACCTTTCAAACGTATGCGCAACGCCTTCCAATCCCTATACCTACATGTCGAACTGTGCAGACGGTACCGATATGGCAGCGCCTGCATTAGATGTTTGGTATCAGATAACTATTAGCGGCAGCCAGTTGATTATAACGCTTGAAGCAGGCATGAACACCCCGGCGCTTGGATTGTGGCGCGATGTGGGTTTGGGATGCGCCGGATTGCAACCGGCAGGCTGTACCACCGGCGCTGCGGGATATGCCAACGAAGTTTTCGGACCGCTGTTTCCGGGAACCTATTATTTGCAAATAAGCGGCGGAGATTTAGGCGACCAATGCGATTTTCTGTTGACCATTCAGAACAATAATTCCTGCGCCGATTGCTTAGTCGGACAAAACTTAACAGCAACTCCTCCACCCGATGGCGGTATTTACCCACCCAATACAACAGTTACTTTCTGTTACACTTTGAACGACTATAATGATGCAGCAGCGGTAAATTGGATTCATGGCGTGGTGCCCGTTTTTGGCGACGGCTGGGATTTAAGTACCCTTACGCCCCAACCAATAGCTAACCCTGCCGGTTGCGGTACAGGTAGTGGTGTTGGAACTTGGGCATGGTATAATAACCCGGTAACAGGACAAAATGGAAGTGCTGCACAAACAACCTCTGTTGGGCCGGGTTTTTTCCATGAGTCTAATTTTGGCTGCCCCGGAGCCTGTAACCCGGCTAATCCGGGCGATAATTGGGGGGACAATCTGGCGCAAGGCGGCTGTTCGCTGGTATTTTGCTGGAACATAACCTCACTACCTGCCGGAGCGGCTTGTGTTGACCAGGCAAGTTTAAATGTTTTTGTAGAAACCTATGCCGACTCTGAAACAGGAAGCGGGGGATTGGCCGGCTGTCAAAACGATCCCGACCTCGACTTCTATGCCACCCTCAATTGCTGCGATGTAAATGGAACGGTAACCAACAACGGACCTTTGTGTGTAGGTGAAAATTTGCAATTGGGCGTAAACGTAACCACTCCCGGTACCAATATTACTTATGAATGGAGCGGTCCCGACGGTTATACATCAACAGTGCCGAACCCGGTCATCAATAACATACCTATTAACTTAGGCGGATATTACAGTGTAGTGGTAACGGTTGATGGTTGTATTTCTATTCCTTTGTTTACGTTTGTTGATTTATATCCTCAACCCGATGCAACCGCATCCAACAACAGTCCGGTATGTCCCGGAAGCGCTGTTGCCTTAAGCGCTGCAAGCACTTCGGCCGGCGTAACGGGTTATTCGTGGACAGGGCCGAACGGATTTACCTCTACCCTGCAAAATCCAGGTATTATCGCTACTGCCACTACAGCAGGAACCTATTCAGTTGTAGCGGTAGATGCCAATGGCTGCTCCTCTGCACCTGCTACCACAACTGTTTCATTGCTGCCCGTTCCGAATGCAACGGCAAGCAATACAGGCCCGGCCTGTATTGGCGGAACTGTTGTGTTTAACGTTAATACAGCTACACCGGGAACAGCCACCTATCAATGGAGTGGACCAAACGGGTTTACCTCTACCGATCAAAACCCGTTCTTTAACAGTGTAACGGCTGCCAATGCCGGAGTTTACACCGTAACAGTAACCATTAACGGCTGTTCTTCGGCACCTGCCACAACTACATTGGTAGTGAATCCCATACCCATAGCCAACGCCGGAAACAACGGGCCGGCATGTTTAGGCGGTTCTGTAACATTGCAGGGTAGCACAACCACTCCCGGAACTGCTACCTATCAGTGGAGCGGCCCCAATGGTTTTACTTCTAGCCAGCAAAATCCCGTAATTAACGGTATTGGGGCTGCTGCTGCAGGTACTTACTCGGTAACGGTAACGGTTAATGGATGCCCTTCGGCTCCGGCAACTACTACAGTTACCATCAATTCGCCGCCGAATGCAACTGCTTCAAACGATGGACCGGCTTGTCCCGGAGATGATGTTATTTTGTCTGCTACCACATCTACGCCCGGAACAGCAACTTATCAGTGGTCGGGCCCCAACGGATTTAGTTCCAACCAGCAGAACCCTGTTATAACCAATGTCACCACGGCTTCGGGCGGAGTTTATTCGGTAACCATTACGGTGAATGGGTGTGCTTCGGCTCCGGCAACTACAACGGTAACGGTGAATCCAATACCCGATGCAACTGCCACCAACAATGGGCCGGTTTGTTTGGGCAGCAATGTTACCCTTACTGCCAGCACTACAACACCCGGCATTGCCACTTATGCCTGGACCGGCCCCAACGGTTTTGTTTCTACCATTGCCAACCCAGCAATAAACGCAGTAACTGCGGCCGAAATTGGAACTTATACCGTAGTGATAACGGTAAATGGCTGCGCTTCGGCGCCGGCAACCACCGATGTTACTCTGCAATCGCCGCCCGATGCCAATGCTACCAATACCGGCCCGGCCTGTTTGGGCAGCATTGTAACGCTAAATGCAACTACCGCCACACCCGGCACAACCTCCTATCTATGGAGTGGTCCAAATGGCTTTTCTTCTTCGTTGCAAAACCCGGTGATTAATCCTATTACCATTGCTGCAGCTGGCACTTATACGGTAACCGTAACGGTAAACGGCTGTAATTCGGCACCCGCTTCCACTACAGTGGCCATTAGTCCGCAACCCGATGCAACTGCGGGCAGCAATACCCCCGTTTGTGGCGGGTCAGCTATTAATTTAACCGCCTCAACCACCGCAACCGGCACCACCATCAATTACGCATGGTCTGGTCCCAACGGCTTCACCTCTACACAGCAAAACCCGGCAATTACGGGTGCAACCGCAGCCAATTCAGGTACTTATACCCTGATTGTTACTGTTGACGGATGCGCCTCGAATCCTGTTACAACTGATGTAGTGGTAAATGCTCAACCAAATGCCACGGCTGGCAATTCGGGTGCAGCCTGTTTGGGTTCAAATATAACCTTAAACGCAAGCACCACCACGCCCGGCACAGCCACCTATTCCTGGTCTGGTCCAAACGGGTTTAATTCAGCCTTGCAAAATCCGGTTATCAACGGAGCAACACTGGCGGCAGCAGGCGCTTATACCGTTACAGTAACAGTTGCCGGTTGTACCGCAACGGCCAATACTACGGTAACCATAAACGCCCAACCGAATGCCAACGCTTCCAACAGCGGCACCTGTGCCGGAAGTGCGCTTACGCTCAATGGCTCAACCACTACACCCGGAACCACTATTACCTATGCATGGACAGGACCCAATGGTTTTGTTTCTGCGCAGCAAAGCCCGGTAATTGCTGTTTCAAGCGCGGCAAATGCCGGTGTTTACTCCTTAATTGTTACGGTTGACGGCTGCCCTTCGCAGGCAGTAACCACTACAGTAGTTATTAATAACCCACCTTCGGCTGTTGTGAATACAGCGCCGGCTCCTGTTTGCAATACCAGCGCCGGTGGGTCAATTCTTGATTTTAACACCTTAATTACCGGCGGCGATTTTGGGGGCAGTTGGACCGATGTTTCGGGTTCGGGTGCATCGGGCACTTTGCCATTCCTTAATTTTAACGGTGTTGCACCGGGTAATTACACTTTCACCTATACTACAAACAGCGCAATCCCACCTTGTACCGAGGCTACATACGACGTAACGGTAGTGGTAGAAGATTGTGCTTGCCCCAGTGTGGCTACTTCGGCGCCATTGCCTATATGTAATAATTCCGGCATTTTAGATTTGCTTACCATTCAATTAACCACGCAGCCCGGCAGTTGGGCAGTTACTTCGGCTCCGCCCGGGGTAAATCCGGCAACCATCGACAACAATAGCAATATTTTAGATGCCACCAATGCCGATGCAGGAACATATTTGCTTACATTTACCCTTGACACACCACCTCCAACCGGTTGCCCTGTTTCTTCGGTGCAGAGTTTGGTGGTGGGCAATGCGGTTGATGCCGGCAACGATAACAATATTGAAGTTTGCAACAGTGACCCAGCGCCTGTAGATTTAAACAGCTTGCTCAGTGGTGCAGACCCGGGCGGAATTTGGCAGGTAGCTGTATTTAGTCCATTACCTGGCCCAGGCACTTTTGTGCCGGCAACCGGCACCTTCTTTACCAACGGCCAGCCGCAGGGCAACTATACTTTTGAATATGTAGTTCCGGCAACAACACCCTGTCTGGCTTCGGTGGCACAAATTACGGTTTCGGTGTATGCGCAGCCTGCCGCAACAATTACCAATCCCAATCCCACGGTTTGCAATACTACTTCGGGTGGCTCTACCATTAATCTCGGCAGTTTACTGGCACCCGGTGCATCGGCAGGTTTTTGGGTAGATGCTTTGGGTAATACCGTAGCCAACCCAAATCTTGATTTTAACGGGTTTACACCCGGTAATTACGATTATTTCTATACTACAACTGATGCCATTCCACCTTGCATTAATACTAATTTTGGCGTTACTGTTATTGTTCAGAACTGTGCATGTCCCAGCGTAGCATTGGCTGCCGCACCTGCGTTATGCAATAACTCGGGTACTTTAAACCTTAGCACCATACAAGTTACCACTCAACCCGGTTCGTGGGCATTAACCACTATACCACCCGGTGCTACTTCGCCCGCAACATTTACACCCGCAACCGGTATTTTTAATGCCACCGGCGCTACACCGGGCAACTATCAGGTTACCTATACCCTTACAACACCGCCCCCGGCCGGATGTCCGACTTCTGCTTCACAAACTATTACAGTTGTTGCGGCTCCCAATGCCGGAACCGGCGGCACAACTACCGTTTGCAATACCCAAACTACGCCGGTTGTTTTAAGCGACCTGCTAACAGGGGCAAGCGGAGGCGGCACATGGACCCTAACCGGAGGCACTGCCAACCCGGGAGCATTTAACCCTGCAACAGGGCAGTTTAACCCCAACGGACATCCGCCCGCTACGCTTACATTTACCTATACCCTTACCGGTACAACTCCCTGCCCCAATGCCACCACCACAGTAACGGTAACGGTAACTGCTGCACCCAACGCCGGAACATCGGGCACATTAGATGTTTGCAATACAACCACTGTTCCAATTTTGTTATCCGATATTATTACAGGCGAAGATGCTACGGGTACATGGGCGCTCACATCAGGTGTGGCCGTACCGGGCTCATTTAATGCTATTTCCGGTACGTTTAACCCCGATGGGCATCCGTCGGCTACACTGGTTTTCACCTATACCGTGCCGGCGGCAGGTGCTTGTGCGGCAAGCACTTCAACAGCAACGGTAAACGTATTTGCCGCAGCATTAGCCGGAACAGGTAGTACGCAGTTAGTTTGCAACAGCCAAATAACCCTCATAGATTTGTTTGGCGGGTTAACCGGCGAAACCGGCGGCGGAACATGGGCTATTTCCGCTGGAACTCCCGATGCAGGGGCTTTTGATGCAGCATCGGCAACATTTGCCCCCAATGGTCATACTCCGGGTTTATACTCGTTTACCTACGCACAGGCAGCATCAGGCACTTGCCCGGCCTCCTCGGCAACTGTACAAATACAGGTGGAAGACCAACCATCTGCTACGGTTATTCCGAATGCCAATATTTGCAATTTGAGCGCCGATGGTTCGGTACTTGATTTAAGCGCCTTAATTACCGGCGGCAACACTATTGGAACATGGTCAGAGGTTACCGCAAGCGGGGTTAGTTTAGCCAACCCGGCTGCCGTTGATTTTAACGGTATTGCGGCAGGCACTTACACTTTTACCTATAATCTGCCGGCAACAACTCCATGTACGAACCCGGCCTATGCGGTAAATGTGCTGGTACAAGATTGCGGTTGTCCCAGCGTAGCGATTACCACACCGGCAGGGTTGTGTAATGATTTGGGAACCTTGGACCTTACAACGTTAGAAGCAACCACAGAGGCTGGCGGTTGGACCATCACTTCTACACCCGGAGGAACAAATCCGGCATTTTTGGTGGGTTCTACAATAAATGCCATTGGGGCCGATGCCGGTGTTTACACCATTACTTTCAGCCTTGCCACATTGCCTCCGCCGGGCTGCCTGCCCTCTGCCAGTGAGAACTTACAGGTGAGCAATGCCGCCAATGCCGGCAATGGCACCGATTTACAAGTTTGCAACAACAGTGCAACACCTGTGACACTTGCTGCACAACTTTCGGGAGCTGATGCAGGCGGAACATGGACCGTTACCAGCGGAACACCCGACTCCGGCGCATTTAACGGAGCCGCAGGCACTTTTAACCCCAATGCACATACACCCGGAGATTATACTTTTTCATATACTGTAACCCCGGCTGCTCCATGCGCTCCTGACGTGGAAACAGTAACCATATCGGTTATAGATGCGGTGAGTGCGGGTATAGGCGGTAGCCTAAGCCTTTGTAACAGTGAACCCACCATACTGGACTTGTTTGGGCTTTTGGGCGGAGCAACTTCGGGTGGTGCATGGACAGCTACGGGCGGAACCCCCGATGCAGGTGCATTTAACGCTGGTGCCGGCACCTTTAACCCCAACGGACATTCGCCCGGCGTCTTTACCTTTACTTATTCGGTAAACGGCAACGGTCCTTGCATCAATGACAGCGAAGATGTGGTTATTACCATCAACAATGCCTTGAATGCCGGATTTGACACATCGGTAGATATTTGTAATGACTCTGCAACGCCTTTAACCCTGTTATCGCAACTGACCGGCGCTGATGCAGGCGGTACATGGAGCGTTTCTGCTTCAAGCCCCGACACGCCGGGTGCCGGTTCCTTTAATGCCGCAACCGGAGTGTTTAACCCCGCCGGACAGCCTACAGGAACGTATGTTTTCACCTATTCGCAACCAGCAGTGGGCAATTGCAATGCTGTTTCGGCAGATGTTTCTGTAAATATTACAGATGCTCCTGCTGCAACCGTAACTTCCGGCGGAAATACCTGCAACAATGCTGCAGATGGTTCTGTTCTTAACCTGTCGGGATTGATAACTGCCGGCGTTACTACCGGAACATGGGCCGATACCGATGGCACAGGTGTAGATTTAACCAACCCTTCTGCTGTTGATTTTGATGGCATTGCTCCCGGAACCTATACTTTTACCTATACTATTGGCGGAAGCGGCACTTGCCCGCAGGTGAGTTACGATACCGAAGTAGTTGTTGAAGATTGCAGTTGCCCCAGTGTGGCAACCATACCACCGGCAGCCGCTTTGTGCAATTCTTCGGCTTTGCTGGATTTGGCAACGCTGCAGATTACCACCCAACCCGGTTCGTGGTCGGTTACTTCCACTCCGGCAGGGGCTACCAACCCTGCAACCATTACTTTGGGAACCACCCAATTTGATGCAACCGGCGCTACACCCGGCACCTATACTGTAACCTTTACCCTTACAACACCGCCACCGGCCGGATGCCCGCCTTCTTCATCGCAAGATATAACGGTAAATGGTGCGGTAGTTGTAGGAACCGGCGGAAGTACCGATGTTTGCAACGATTCAGCTGCCACTGTTGACCTTAACGGATTGCTTACCGGAGCAGATCCCGGCGGCACCTGGACAGTGCTTTCGGGTGGACCAAACCCGGCTGCGGTAAACCTTGCTGCAGGCACGTTTAACACCAATGCACACCCGGCCGGCACTTATCAGTTCCAATATACTATTACCGGAAGCGGAAGCGGCGCTTGTGCAACCGATTTTACGTCGGTAACGGTAAACGTTGCTGCCGCTTTAACGGCTACAGTTTCTTCGGCGGCAAATATTTGCAATTCAACAGCCGATGGCTCGGTACTTAATTTTAATTCGTTTGTTACATCGGGTTCTACTTTGGGGGTATGGCAAGATACAGACGGTAGCGGCGTTAGCCTTGCCAATCTTGCCGCAGTAGATTTTAACGGTGTGTCAGCCGGCAATTATGTTTTTACCTATGCCTTAGATGCTGCCGCCCCCTGTGCCGACACTGCTCCGACCATAACCATTACCGTTGAAGATTGTAGTTGCCCCAGCGTAGCTATTTCAGCTCCGGCTGATTTGTGCAACGATGCGGGAACGCTAGACCTCTCTACATTAGAAGTAACTACCGAAGCAGGAACCTGGTCTATAACCGGTGTGCCGGTGGGAGCAAATCCTGCTACCTTAACCGGTACCCTGTTTAATGCTGCAGGTTTTGATGCAGGCGATTATGAAATAACCTTTACTCTAAATACTGCACCGCCAGCAGGTTGCCCAGTTTCATCGGTTCAAACCGTAACGGTGTTTAATTCGGGTTCGGCAGGTACCGGTTCTTCCGATAATGTTTGTAATGCAGCAGGAAGTGCAAATATTGACCTTGCAACATTTTTAAGCAATGCCGATTTAGCAGGAACATGGGCGGTGAATGCAACAAGCCCACAAACGCCGCAGGGAACAGCCTTTAATGCTGTTTCGGGAACTTTTAATCCCGATGGACAAACGCCCGGCACTTATGAATTTACTTACACCATCAGCAATCAAACGCCTTGTACCAACAGTGTTGCCATTGTTACTATTGTTGTGGAAGATTGCAATTGTATTGACCCGCCGGCGCCTGTTGCAGTAGCAGCATTGGTAGAAATTTGCGAGGGTGATGTCAATACAACGCCTTTTGAAGTGACCACTGTGCCAAATACCGTGGTAAACTGGTATGATGCGCCAACAGGTGGAAACCTGCTTGCCACCGATGCTTTGACTTACCTGGCCACTACTGCCGGAACCTATTATGCCGAAGCAGTAAATAACCCCGATGACGGATGCACCAGCAACCGCGTTGAATTTACCTTAACCGAATATACCATACCTGTGGCTGCCTTTGCGGCTCCTTCCACAACCTGCACCGGCACTGCGGTAACCATCTCTTTTACAGGTTCGGCCAACGCTGGCGCTACCTATAACTGGGATTTTGGAACTGCGGGCGCTCAAACCGGTGTTGGACCGCATACCGTTACATGGAACACTGCCGGCACGCAAACCATTACCCTTGTTGTCAATAACAATGGTTGCGATAACATAGCCACTACCGATATTCTTGTTTCGGGAGTAACTGCTACAGCCGCTGCAAGTCCGGTTTCGGCCGAGGTGGGCGACACCATAACCCTTACAGCAACCGGTGTTTCGGCTTCGGGAGGGCAATTGAGCTATGCGTGGTTGGCCAGTGCAGGTACATTGAGTTGTACCGATTGCCCAAATCCCGAAACGGTAATGACGGGCAATTCAACCTACACTGTAACCATAACCGATGATGCAGGTTGTTCTGATGTGGCAACTGCCAATGTTACCCTTATAACCGAGCCACCGGTGGAAAATACGGTGCTGATACCCAACGCTTTTTCACCAAACGGCGATAATGTGAATGATGTGTTCAGGTTATCGGGCATTAATGTGCAGGAGTTTGAACTGATTGTACATAACCGATGGGGCATACAGGTGTTTTCAATTACTTCAACCAATTTGTCGGAGGGTTGGGACGGTATCTATGGCGGCAAAGAGCAGGAAGTGGGCGTTTACGGCTATTGGGCTGTTGTTACTTTTACCGATGGTGAGCAGAAACTGTTTAAAGGAAATGTAACATTGGTAAGGTAAAAACAAATAATCTGACACAAAACCACAACAAAACCTGTTGTGGTTTTGTGTTGCCTATCGGGTTTGCGATGACTATAGATGAATTGCGCACCATTTGCACTGCATTTCCTTTAGTAACTGAAGAAGTTAAATGGGAACATGATTTGTGTTTTTGTATAGCCGGCAAAATGTTTGTGGTAGCAGGTATTGATGCCCTTCCATTTTCGGTATCGTTTAAAGTGCCGGCTGAAGCGTTTGAAGCATTGTTGGAAAATCCCGGTTTTGAACCGGCACCTTATCTTGCCCGGCATTGCTGGGTAAGGGTAAGAGACCTTGCTATTTTGGACGAAACAGAATGCAGGTTTTATGCACAACAATCATACCGGCTGGTAGTAGAGAAACTGCCAACGAAAGTCAAAAAAACGCTGAATATTAACTTATAGTACCGAAAAGAGCATCGGGACAGGGCAGTGGTTAATTAGTCTTCTTTAAAACCCAATGAGCGCAGGGTTTCTTCGTTCATGCCGCCCATAGGCAACTGTTTATCAACCTGATATCGGAACAAGGCATCTTTAAACTGCGGGGTTTGAACGGGGCTTATGGGGCCGGCATCATATCCTTTAGCCATTAGCGCTCTTTGCACATCAATAACCTTAGCTTGCGAAATGGTTATTTGGGTAATAAAAGTGGTAACTGGTGCAATATAATCGGCAGCATCGCCGCCTGTAGCAGGCATTTCATCGGGTGGTCGTTGGTTGATGTATTTCGGATCGTTGCTGAGAAGGGCTGCGGTAATTTCTTTGCTAATGATGCCGTTAGCACCCAAACCATTGTCGTTAATAAATTCGAGGTAAGCGGTACGCGTCATAGGTCCGATGATGTTGTCAGCCGGGCCGGGGTCATAGCCTTTCTGTTCCAACAGTTGTTGAATATCCTGTACTTCAAGGTCTAATAAATGCACTCCTAAAGACCGCAGGGTTAAAACAGAGCGGTCGCCCGGCGGTATCTGATGTTCAGTTTGGTAGTTAAGCAGGGCTTCTTCGGTTTGAGGTTTCAGCGTGCCATCGGTTTTACCCGGTTTATAACCGTTCAGGAAAAGTAAAATCTGTATCTTTTTTATGACAGTAGAATCTGCAAAAGACATTGCCGCCAGTTTTTTTTCAAGGCGTATTTCTTCGGTTTCGAGAGGTACAGGTATTTCGGCTGAAGGTGGTTTTTTTAATCCTTCAACCTTTTTGCTGCTTTTGCAACCAACTCCCCCAAATAACAACAGGCAAATAAATGGCAGGAGATACAACAGGTAAGGTTGAAATTGTGGTTTCATGGCAGACAAGTTAATTTATGGTTGCTGATGTTCCTATTCGCTATTTCTCAAATATTTTTCGAAGCAGAGCTCCGGTCATACAGCCGAATCCACCCAGCAGACTGCCAATTAAAATGGTAATAGAAATAAGTGTGGTTGAATTTGGTAAATGGAAAATAGTGGCAATTTTGCCGGCAAGTAACCCTTGGTTTTGGAAATTCAGAAAGAGTGCATAAGCGCTCCATGCCAGTCCTACACCGGCAAAACCTGCTGCATAAGCCAGTGCAGATGTTTTAGGATTGGCAATTAAACCAATAATACCGGCAGCAATAACAACAGACCACCAAGGGAAAAACCATGCTGCAATTGCTGCAGTTATTGTAATAAGAGGAGTTATTTTCATGCGATATTTATTTTTTTATTGGTTCAAATTCCGTGATTGAAAGAAATTGTCCGGCCTTAAGCGAGTCGGGGTTGGTATAATAGTTCAGGGAGTAATATTCTCCTTTTGCCCATTTATCAAGAAACTGGGTGTAGTTGGGGCTGCCCGGATTTCCGTTTTGGCCGCCGGGGTAAATGCCATAGGCTTCAATGCCGTTTTTGGTATAGGCAACCACCATGCGCCATGAGGGGCCAGCCCTTTTACCTGTTGCATTTACAATCCCATAATTTCCGCCTGTTTGCACATTTTTTACACTAAAAGCATCAATTCGGGCAAGATGCATAACCGATGTTCCTTTATAATTGGCCCATGTTGCCAGTTGCTGATTTTTTGCACTCCATTCTACAATATTAGCTATGGCTTTTACAAAGGCCGGTTTTACCAAATCTTTAAGGGTTTCTTTTTCGGGTGTGGAAGCAATATCCATATATTTGCTGTCCGGTTGTTTATCCATCAGTCGAATGGTAACGGCATTTTCGGGATAAACCATGGCCAAGCTATCGGGGCGGTTGTTAATTTCATCCCAAATTGCCGTGAGCAGGTTTTGCCAAAAGGCTTCATACAAGGCAGGGGCAGAATCATCGGGGTTGTTCATGAAATCCCATTTTTGTAAGGTTTGAAGGCCTGCCTGTTGCGATGAGTCGAGTTCTTCGGGCTTTAAATACCGAAGCATTACCGGTAAGCTTTCGGCAGCCTGCAGGTTATAGTTGTCAAATTGTAGTTGTTGCAAATCTTTTACGGTAATGCTGTCCATTTCCTGAAGGCGGCGGTTAATGCGCCGGTTTCGGTAATATTCAAAATCATTTGCCTGATAGTAATAGGGATAGGTTGGGTCTGTGGGGTGCTGATTGGCCGAACTTACAAAGCCTCTTTTGGGGTTTAGTATATGCGGATTGTGGGCTGTTGGAATGTAAGCCTGCCATTCGTCGGCCGGGTTACTGCCATCTAAAACAAATTTACCCTGCTCTTTGTACCGGAGTGGAAATTTACCCTGTTGCCAAATGGCAATATCTCCATCGGTATCTGCAAAGGCAAAGTTTTGAGCCGGACATTCGTAGTAGCTGAGCGCCTGTTCATAATCGGTATAATTTTTTGCCCGGTTAAGGAGGTAAAATGTTTTAAACTCATTAGAAGCATCGTGAGCTTTCCAATGCAGTGCCAGATTTTGCTTTTGCGGCCCATAATTTTCAACGGCAACAGGTCCTAAATGGGTGTAAATAACCGTATCAATCACATCGGGAAGACTGCGTACTTTTATGGTTTCAATCCGTTTTTCGGTTTTTTTCCAGGAGTTGTTGTATTTATATTCGTTTTTTAAGGAGTCTTTATAAGTAACAGTGTACCAGTCTTTTACATCAATTCCTGCATTGGTAACTCCCCAAGCAATATGGTCATTAAACCCTATCACTATTCCCGGTCCGCCGGGTATTGTAACGCCATAAACGTTTATACCGGGTGCGGTTAGTTGGGTTTCAAACCAAATAGAAGGCAGGTTGAGTTGCAGGTGTGGGTCGTTGCAGAGAATAGGTTTGCCGGAAAGTGTTTTACTGCCGTTTACCGCCCAATTATTGCTGCCAACAGTCGGCTCGGTTTCGGGTTGTGGCAGTTGCAGGCTATGGCCGTTTGCTGGAAATACAGGTGCAAAACCTGTTTTATTGGCAGCAGGCTGAGCTGTTGCAGGGTTGTTGCCCGATGGTTTGACCGGGGTAAAATTCCATTTGGTACCGGGGGGAATGATGGGGTCTTGCCCGTCTAAATATTGCGGATACAACAGGGTTGCGGCTTCTTTTCCCATTACCGTAGCCAGATTGGTATATTCAATATCGGCGCTGTTTCCGGTAAGGTCATCGGCCATTTTTTTCTGAAGCAAAGCACATTTCAGGGTTGTCCATGGTTCGGGTTCATAGTTCATCAGTTTGTATTCAACCGGCAGGTTGCGGTAGCTGAGGCTGTTGATATAGGCATTTACCCCATCGGTATAGGCATGAACGGCCGGGTCTGCAATGGTATCTGTACCAAGCATTTGCACCAATTTTTCGGCAGCGTAGGTTAACCCTTTACGGCGTTGTTCCTTGTCAAACTCAATACCCCGGCTTCCTACAATTTCAGAAATACGCCCCGCTGCGGCATGGGTTTGAAACTCCATTTGCCAAAGCCGCATGGAGGCCGTTATATAACCCTGCACAAAGTACAAGTCGTGGTTGTTTTGTGCAAAAATATGGGGCACCAGTCGGTCATCAAAAACCACTTTTACCGGTGCCTGCAATTTTTCGAGCGCGGTTTTAGGAGATATAACCGGAATGGGAGCTTCGGCATTTTGCCAAAATCCGCCAAACGGGTTCAGAAATTTACCCAAAGGTGGCAACATGGCCGCCGGGCTGTTTTGAAGTTTTGCGCCAACAACGGGTAATTGCCCCGGTTGTTTACCAAGCACAAAAACAAGAGCGCAGGTAACAAGCAGCGAACCCGTAAATCTCAATATTTTGCTAACCATAGCTAAAAAAATTTATTAGCCGAAAAGATAAGCAAAGTTTTAGTACAGGGTTACTATTGTCAGAATTTTTTCAAAATTAAAGGGGTAATAGGAGGCAACACTATTTAACCCGTGCTTTCATACCTCTTATCCCCATATCTACAGGAACATCGCCGTTTAGAGGTTCAAAAAGTGTGTTGCCGCCCGTTTCGGTCCATTCAAAACTATTGTTTACGGATAAGGAAATCTCTACTTCAATATCCTGAGTTTCGTTGCCGGTTATGATAAGCGGCTCTTCAAACTGCCCGGTTACAAGGCAAGACCCGGCCGGAATAGGGGAGGTGGCTGCCAGTGGATTGGGTACAGTGGTAGCGCCCGCAGGAGCCTGACCTTGCAATGAACCATAGGAACTTTCGAAGCCCCAATACCCCTGTGCCTTGTTGGCATTTACGGCAACTGTGTTGTTTTTAACCTTAAAAGAAGAAATGTAGGTATTAAACCCGATGAAAGATGCCAAAGTACCGGTTACGGTTAAACCCATTGCACTTACCTGAATATCGTAGTTTTGATAGGCGAGCGATATACGAATATAAGGATAGCTGCCGGGAGCAATGTCTTTAATAGGAACTGATAAAAATTCTTCATTTTGACCGACTACGGTTGATTTAGCAAAATCTATGGCAGTACTGCCGCCTGCGGTGGTTTCGGGTGCTTTGTAGAGTACCTGCCCTTGTCCTATTTGGGTAAATGCGTTTGGGGTTAATTCGGCATAATGAGCGCTAATGGAATTGAAAACTGGTGTTTGTGCTGCATGTCCGGCAGGTATGGCAGCAGGTTGCCCGAAATTGTTCAGCCGTTCCTGATTGGGGTCAAATTTAAAGGTAAATATGAGATTGGGGCCATCGGGGTTGTTCTGTGTTTCTTTTGAACAGGCTGAAAAAAGGAGTAGAGCGATAAAAAAAACAAGCAACATTTTTTGCATAGTAATTTTATTTTGCTCAATAACGCAACCTGCAACAGGTTTGGTGTATGTATCAACTAAAAACCTCCCTGAAAAGCATTTAGGAAGGTTGGAGAGATGATTCAAAATGTAAAAAGAAAGAGGGTAGTTGGCGGAAAGAACCCGAACATGCCACTGTTGTAAGTGAGATTGCAAAAACCTCAAATATACAGGTATGAAGCCGCTCAAAAACCTCAGTAATCTTCTTGTTTCCTGTTGTACAACAAGAAAACCCTTTGTGAAAGGGTTGAAGCCCGCCCTACATTTTGGAAGCTAACTTCAATTTTTTTAGAATGTTAGATTTAAGAACCATCAATTAGTAGGGCATGCGCGGGTTCCGATATTGCAATTATAAGGCAATATTTTTTAGTGGCCAAATTTTGCAGCACTTTTTTTGGGTAAAATTACAAATAGTTGTATTTAGGTTGCCATTTATTAACCCCGTTTGGCAGCAGTTCAAAGAAATGCCAAACACTGCAATAGTCGTCACCCGGGCCAAAAAAGTCGTAGGAAGTTCGGTAAATTTGACCGTCCTGTTTGGTAAAGGCCGAAACACCCGGCAGGTAGTAAATGCCCTTTTCGTTTTCGGTAGCAAAGCCAAGGTCTTTGGTAAAAGGGCTTTTGGCAGCAGAGAGCATGGTAAACTGCCAGCCGCGGCTTTCTGCAAACTCCCTTTGAACTTGCGGCTCATCGGGCGAAACCACCACAAAAGGCGCTCTGTTGGCAAGTGGAATTCTCATACCATTTATTACATCGGCCCAAAGGGTGCAGTACACGCATTTTTTACCCATGTTGTGAATGACCAGCAATTCGTTGCGGTGGTCAAACAGCGATTCAAGCGCTACCGGCTCACCTGTTTGTTTAAGCAGTATGTAGTTTAGTACCGGTTCGGGTGGCATTTGCCGGCGCAGGTTGTTAATTTCCTGCCGTTTAGCCTGCATTTCGCCATGTAATTGTTCAATTCTTTCAAAAATAGCTTCTCTTTCCATGTGGGTTGAGGGGCATTGTTGTTAACGGTGTAAATAGCAGTAAACGTATAAGCCAATTGCGTTGCAGTGGTAATTTAAGAGCCATGTTTAGTTTTACCATTTTGCAACCGGCAACCATAGTTTTGGGTTCAGGGTATTGGGTTCAACCAATTTAAGCATAAACTCCACCAATTCGGTTTCTGTCATTTCAAGTTCTTTGGCAGTTTGGCTAATGGCCATTTCTGCCATGGGGAAAAAAGCGGTTAAATCAATTTTCCAGCGTTTTTTTTCATTGTAAAAGACAAATTCCAACGGAACAGGGCGGTCATCTATGAGTACTTGTGCTTTTGCCTGCTTATTTTTTATGTCAATATCGCCTAATTCAATGTTTGAAAGCCCTTCTTTTCCTACCATGCCTTTGTCAATGGCATAAATGACGGCTTCTGTTGGTGTCATAACAAGTAGTTTGTTTTTATCTACCCGATTTCTGAAACTAAGCACCAGCAGTTTATCCATTACATGTAATCCGGCAACAGTGGCGCTGTCCGAATTTCGGGCATGTTCCAGCATTTGGGCGTAGTAGTCAATAGTATTTTGAGCAATGTATTTTACCGCTTTTTTACCGTTTTGTTTGGTAAGCGCTGAACGATATGCTGTAAAAGCTTTTAATACTGCTTTTTCGGCTTTGGTGTGTTGGTGGTTGCCATGTGCTGCGGCGTTTAAGGCGGGTAAAATTATCAGTAACAGGACAAAAAGGAAATGAAGCCGGTTTCTCATGGGTAAATTGTTTTTTACAATACAAAAAACGGCTGCCAATCGTTGAATGACCGGCAGCCGTTTTTTGCAGTTTGTTTTTTAGTACCGCAAAATGCTTATGCTCATGGTACCGGTATTTACCCTGAGTAATTGGTAGTCTTCTGCAAGTGTGCGGCCGTCTTTATTGGCATCGGCATTAAGGTATTGCCCGGTTTGGTTCACTTCGGAAATGTATTGGTTGGCATCGGCATAATTGATTACCCCGTTATGGTCAAAATCGCCGGCATAAAGGGCAAAAACGCCATCGGGCATTGCTCTTTGTTGGTTGGTTCCCATGGCATTAAACTCCGATTCGCTGAAATTATACCAGTTTACGCTGGGCATGGTTAAGGCCACGCGGGTCATTACAGCCATGTGAGAACGTGGTCTAACGGTAAAAATATAGGCTGCGTTTTCTTCCAAATCGGGCAAATTTACCCCTTCGGTAGTGCCGTCAATGTCCACAATTTGGCCGTTGTTTCGCAAAAAAGCAGCTTTACGGGCAACGGGAGTAAACAGGTTGGCAGGGTCAAATGCCTCCACAAGCACCCAATCTACTATGTTGGAAGGTATGGCTGCCGGATTAGCCACAGCTTCGGTGCCATCATAAAACCAAGGTTCCCTAAAAAAAGGCTGTGCTTCGGGAATTAGGTTTTGAGTGTTTAAGATTGTCGTCATCAGGTTATCATCGGGGCTGTAGCAACCTTCCAGAAATACAATCAGTTTAGCTACCATAACCGGCGCAGGTGGCGGCGGCGGAGGTGGCGGTGGCGCAACGGGTTCAAATACCGTAATGGTATAGTCTTCAAACTCGC
>NBMY01000110.1 GCA_002212985.1 Sphingobacteriales bacterium TSM_CSS | reverse complement strand
TAACCACAACCTGATCGGTGGCGGAACACCCGTTTTGTGTTGCCGTAAGCGTATAAGTAGTAGTACCTGATGGGCTGGCAATGGGGTTGGAAATGTTGGGGTTGCTCAACCCGGTAGTGGGCGACCATGAGTAAGTAACAGAGCCGCCACAGTTAATATTAGGAATACTAACCTGTTGACCGCCGAGCAAAGTACCCGAAAATATGGTTGAGCCGTTACAAACAATGGTATAGTTGGCAACATTATCATTAATTAAACCTTGCGTTTCGAGGAAGAAAGTAAGTGGGGGGCTGGTGTTATTTACCGTAACCGTGTTGGTTGTACCAAAACCATATGGACCACCCGAACCAACTACCTGAGCAGCCGAGTTGGTTACTGTCCAACTTGTTTCATCTAAATATCCTGTTCCGGAAATAGTTACCGTGATAGGCAGCAGCTCACCACCTGCAATACCTATTGTTGTGCTTGCACCACCACATATAGATACATCGGGGCCGGCGTTGGCGGTTGGCGGCGTTGTATTTACCGTAACCGCTACCGATGCGCAGGTTGTAGTATTGCAGGTTCCGCTGTAACGTACATAATAAGTAGTAGTTGTAGAAGGTGAAACAAGAATACTGTTTCCTGTACCTATAAAAGTACCCCCGCAGGAACCGGTAAACCATTCGGCAACGGCTCCGGTGCCTGCTGTACCGCCCGATACCGTAAGTGTGGTACTGCCCCCTATGCAAATGGCAGTATTGCCCGTAATTCCGGTAGGCGCTACCGAACTGACTCCCGAACCAACAGTTACCAAAGAAGAAGCTGTGGAAGTACAACCACTCTGCGTAACACTAACCGAATAAGCTGTTGTGGATGTAGGTGAAACGGTTATAGTGGGTGTGGTTGCACTGGTACTCCATAAATAACTGGGAGCGCCGCCCGAAGGTAAAATGTTTACAAAAGTCTGGGCTATTGATTGCGCCTGTGCATTATTAATGAAAGCGCCCGAAGCCCCGGCATATAACAGGTAGTAAATGCGGGTTACGCCGTTCAAACCGGAAATGGTTTGCTGCGTATCATCGGTTGAAGAGCCTATGGATTGGGTAGCGCTGTTGGGCTGTGGAATTAAAAAGAGTTGGTTAATAGAGGGGTCGCCTGCATTATAAACCCGCTTTAAAAAACAATTGTAGGTAGTTCCGCCGGCAGATACCGTAAAGGTTGCCACATCTTGCGTACCGCTACCATCTGCTCCGTTGTTTCCTGTAATGCTAACTGAGGACAAGCCGTTTATATCGGCAGCCCAAAAGAACAGCGTGGCAGGACCGGCCTGACAACCACCCGGGCCAAGGTAGCGGGTAAAATATTGCCCGCCGGAGCCAAATGCACCGGCATTGGCCGTTACCGTGTTATCGGAATAGAATATTTGTGAAGCAAGATTGGTATTAATGAAGTTTCCGCCATCATACATATCCGAACATCCATCGCTAATATTGTTGCTGTTTACACCCAAATCCATAGTAAAACCGCTTGGGGTTGGTATGGAACTGATGAGTGCCGCGCTGTTGGTATTAATGGCGCTTAACACATTGGCAAGCGATGCGCCTCCGCTAACACCGCTCACCGAAAGCGTTGTAGGAGCTCCCGAACAAATGGTAACCGCTCCGGGTGAAATGGAAATGGGAGGCGGACTGGTAAGCGTTACCACAACCTGATCTGTTGCAGAACAGCCGTTTTGTGTTGCCGTAAGCGTATAGGTTGTGGTAACAGACGGACTGGCCGTGGGGTTGGAAATGTTGGGGTTGCTTAACCCTGTGGTGGGCGACCAGGAATAGGTGGTTACCGGAACTGTATAGTTAACCGTAACATCAAACGTCAGGGTAACAAAATCGCAATATACATCATTGTCTGATGACCTAAGTTGCAGCAATTGCCCATTGGCGGCTGCGCCATTCAAGCCATTGTATATGTTGCCTGTGCTGTTACAACCCGATGTAATGAAAGAACCATTTACTAAAAACTCCCAATCATACCAACTGGTACAATAAGTGCCAATAGTTGCATTATAGACAATGGAGGTAATGGTTGCTCCGGCAGGCATTCCCGATGTGGTGCCGCCAATTACAAAATTACTGCAATCGCTACCACTGCCCGAATAGTTAAAGGTAGCTGAACCAGAACCACCACCACCTGCAACACCTATTTGCACACTACCGCCGGGGCATACAGATACATCGGGTCCAGCATTGGCAGTGGGGCCGGCGCTAATGGTTATGGGCGATGAAGTAAAGACCACGTTACCCGGTCCGCAAGCTCCGCTGTTGTTGGCAAACCAGCAGTTGCCTTCGTTGACCACATCAAAGGTAAGGTTATTGGTGCCGGTAGTAAGCGGGGCGGTAACGGTAAAATTATAGGTTTGGGTAGCATTGGGCGCCAGGTTGTTGGCATCTACCCGAATGAAGTAATCAGCATCGGCATTCCATTTTACGCCTATGTTAATATCGGGGCTGGCGTTGGTCCAGGTAGAAGAACCGGTATTTTGCACTGTTACCGAAATATTGCGTGTTTCGCCGGCGCACCAGGTAGAGGAGCCGGTGTTCATAGAAATCCACGAAGAACGGTAGGCAGGAGTTGGGGGGGTAACACAGGATACGGTAAAATCAAAACCTGTATATTGAACAGATCCATCGCTGGTAAAATATACAGTAAGCGGAATATTGGGTCCCGATGAAACAATGGTACCGGGTAAACTACCGGTACCAAAAAAATTGCCCAGTAAAGTTCCGCCTGTACCGACTCCGTTATATATGTATATATCATCGCAACAAGATTCTATGTCATAAGTGCCGGTTAATTGTACTGCCTGTGAGGGGTTAGACGGATAAATAACCGTATAGCCATTGGCAAAAGCACTGTAAACTCCCGAACCGGCGTGGTCTTGTATGAGACAGGAGCAGGTTGTAACACTATTATTGCCCGAATAAGGCACTAAAGTATTGCAATTGGTGGTAAAACTCCAGTTGGCACAACCCGTTGCAGTACCTCCGGAGTTTCTTGGAACAATGCGCCAATAATAGGTAGTAAGGGCAGACAAGGCTCCTGTTGCATAGGTGGTACCTGCCTGATTGGAAGCTACCAGAGTGGGGGCCGGGCTGGTAGTGCCAAAGTAAACATCGTACCCTGTTGCGCCCGAAACAGCCGACCAACTTAAGGTGGTTCCTCCCGAAGATACACCTGTTTGCCCGTTTGAAGGGCTGATATTGGTTGTACAAGAAGGAGGAGATGGTGGCGTGCAATTGACAACCCATGAAGTAAGTTGTGTGCCCATAGTACCTGCACCTGCTGCCAAAGAGTAAATGACCCCACCTGAAAAATCTAATATTTGGATACCAACTTCAGCGGGATAGGTGCCGCTGCCTACATAAAACAGGTTATAAGTAGCTCCACTGCACATATTTACAGGCACGTCTAATACTGTACCAGTGGTAAAAGTGGTACCCAATGTGGCTATAACCGTGGTACCAAATCTAACCTGCATGGTAGCGCCATTCCAGCCATCGCCATAACTATCGGTTAACCGGAAAGTATAGTTGCAGGTGGTACCACCGCAAGTTGTGGTAAAATTAACAGCAGAGGTCCAACTGCTAAATACGCTGCTTCCGCAGTTTGACCTTACATAAATGCTGTAAGTAGTGAGTTGGCTTAGTCCCGAAACACTGGCCGAAACCACACCCGCACCGGTAGAACCGCTTGCAGCCAATCCGGTAGCGCCACTACCGGCAGCGCCACTGGTGCGCACTTCCCATTGGTAACCACTTGAAGGGGCGGGTGAAGCCGCTGTCCAACTGATAGTTGCACTGCTTGAAGTAACAGAAGATGCTGCAACACCCGTTGGAGGAGTGCAGGAGGGGGCTGCGGCTATATTTGCCGTATAGTCATGTGTTTCGCCAAAAGTATAAGAAGTGCAGGATGTTGTTAAACTCTGTGCGCTGGCATAAACCAATCTTACCCGCATTCTGTGGTTTCCAAGTGTGGCGCCTGCGGGTATGGTAACCGTACCGGTAATAGTACCCCCGCCCGGACCCGAACTGCCTATAAACTCACCCGCATCGCCAAAACTAGTGTTATCATTAAAATCTATCCACCAGCCTGTATATTCGCTGCTGGTATAATCGCAAGTAATGGTAAACGGGTAACTGGTATTCTGATTAAAGTTTACCGTAGTGCCCGTAAAATTGGCTATGCCTGTACCCCCGGTACAACCGGTAGCCGTTTGGTTCAGGTTAGATATGCTAATGTTCTGAATATTATCACCTGAAGAGCAACCCGTGGTATATAAACCGGTGGTGCAATACGAAGAGGCTGCGGCTATATTTGCCGTATAGTCATGTGTTTCGCCATAAGTATAAGAAGTACAGGATGTTGTTAAACTCTGTGCAGTTAAATAAACCAATCTTACCCGCATTCTGTGGTTTCCAAGTGTGGCGCCTGCAGGTATGGTAACCGTACCGGTAATAGTACCCCCGCCCGGACCCGAACTGCCTATAAACTCACCCGCATCGCCAAAACTGGCGTTATCATTAAAATCTATCCACCAGCCTGTATATTCGCTGCTGCTATAATCGCAGGTAATGGTAAACGGGTAACTGGTATTCTGATTAAAGTTTACCGTAGTGCCCGTAAAATTGGCTATGCCTGTACCCCCGGTACAACCGGTAGCCGTTTGGTTCAGGTTAGATATGCTAATGTTCTGAATATTATCACCTATAGAGCAACCCGTGGTATATAAACCGGTGGTGCAATATGAAGGGGCTGCGGGTGTCCATGTATAGGTTAGACCGGAAGTTGGTTTAACCGTTGAACTGAACGTGCAGGTAGAAGCGGAAGTACCGGCCGTTGTAGCAGACCAGTTGGTTGTGGTGGTACGGGTATTTACATCAGAAGTGGTATTGCCAACTAATCCCACCTGAAGCGTTTTTGCAGTGGTTCCCGGGCAGGAACCATAAATTACTCTAACTGTATTAGATGTTTCGGTAAGTTTTATTTGAAAAGTTGCCTCATTTAACCCCGTAGAATAAAAACCCCAGTTTGTCCATTGAACCGTTAACACCCTGTTGGGGGCAGTGCCGGAGAGTTGGTAATCTAATCTGGCACCTGTTGCTGCTGAATACAAATCTGCATTGAAAGCAGCAATTGCATTGGTATTGGTTGCATTTACTATAGTAGTATAAGAAGATGCCGGCACACCACCCAATTTAATAAATCCATTTGCCTGAATGCCAAAGGTGGTATAAACAATACCGGCATAGGTGAAATTAAAACCAATAGAATAGGTGCCAAAGTTTGTATCATCTACCAGTGTTGTGCCAACATTTACGGTGCCCGTACCTCCAACAATGGTGCTGAAAGTGCCTGCAGCCTGCGTAAAAGAATAAGAGGCTACGGTTTGTGCCTTTAGCGGCTTTTGCAAAAACCCGCCATAAACAAGCAGCATAAACACTATGCCTGTAAATGCGGTAAAGCGCTTTAGCAAAACATTAAAATTGGATGTGTGTAACTTTTGAACTAACATATTGTGTGCTTTTTTGTATTTTCTTTAATGGGAGTTGCGTAAAACTGTTTATAGATGCAAATTGCACCAAAATTAATAGTAATACTTTCGTGGTTTAATGAAATATAACTACACCTTTTTACCCAATGTTAGGCTGGGTTGCAAAACATTAGGTAAACGGCTTTTCAGCGATAGTAATAAATTTACCGATGTAGAATTAAAGCGTGCAGGTGTAGTTTTAGTCCATAAAAAGTTGGTTTATGTAAATGACTATTGCTATTTGCAGCCCAAGATAAAAACAATTTTGCTTTTTTTGCAACAACAACATAAAAAAATTTTTCGCAACTGTATTTGCGCAGCACACAAGGGTGCTTACCACCCTTAGGCAAAGGCTGGCAAAGTTGCCTGTAAATGAGCATAAACATCTGATTTACAGAAAAATAAACAAGTAAAAATGTTATTGAGCCAAAAAATTCATATTTGCAACCTTTTGCGGGCAGTTTTAGCATTAGGCAATAACACAGGGCTGTGTTACAAACATGCACATTGGCGCTTGTTTGCCTTAGTACAAAGTGCGGTCAAACACGGGGCGGTATTTGCGGGTAAGCGGGTGGTCGGGTCCCCAGGTTCTGAAGAAAGAAATGGCTAATTTGCGAGCAAAGCTGTTGAGGTAGTTTTTATCTGCAGCAACCGACCTGATAATGGCAGCAATAGCGGCATCGGGGTTTTGCGTTTCCTGCGCCTGTTTTGCATCCAATAAGCCTTGTGCTGCGGGGTTGGCAGGTTGTTCATCGGGTAATGCAAACACGGCCAGTTGGGCAAAGTTACGTATATCGGTTGCGGCATCGCTCCATTTGTCAAACTCCCCTATGTTTTTCACCATTTCCGTTGCCTGTTGCGGTTGTAGCCACACAATTTGCCGTGCATAGGCAATTTGAGCAGGGGTATAACCGGGGTGTTGCACGGCCATGGTTTCTAATTGGGTAAGCGCCTGCTGTGCTGTTTCGGGGTGTTGCAGTTGTGCCAGCAGGGTATGCAGGGTTTCTTCACGCGCATCGGGCAGGTTGGCATCCAGCCATTTTTCTACCTGATATTTTGGCAATGCGCCTACAAATTCGGCCTTTACCGTTCCTTTATGTATCATTTTTATGGCTGGTATGCCGCGCACATCGTATTGGTTGGCTAATTCGGGGTGTTCATCGGAGTTTATTTTCACCAATTTCCATTGCCCGTTTGCCAATGCAGCCAGTTCTTCCAGAACAGGGCCAATAAAACGGCAGGGTCCGCACCATGGGGCCCAAAAATCTATGACCACCGGCTGCTGATAACTGGCAGCAATTACTTCTTCTTCAAAGTTGAAATGCGACATAGGATTGGAAAGGTAAATGATTTATCAATAAGGGTACAGTGTATAATAGGTATAAACATCACTTTTACAACGGGGGTTCATTGGTAAAAACAGGTATTTGCGTAATAATGGCAATTTTTACCGCCCTGTTTTAAACCCAACCCTTTTCTATACATCTATATTACCAAACCGACAGAAAATGAAAAATTTACTCCTTCTTGCTGTATGTCTTTTTGCCGCTACCTATGTAACCAATGTACAGGCTCAACGCACCAAAGTACCTTCTACCACCGGCGGAAGCACCACTCCCAGTAACAAAACCAATACCAATACCGGCACTACTACCCGGCCAACTACCAATACCGGCACCCGCACCACCGGCAATACCATTAAAGGTTTGCCCAATGTGCCTGCCAAAGGCGCTTCTACCGCTTTGGGCGTAAGATTTGGCGCCGGAACTTTTGGCACCGAATTAGGTATTAGCCTGCAACAAAAACTCAACACCAAAAACTACTTAGAAGGTATTGTGAGCATGAACAAATACGATTTCAGGCTTACCGGCCTTTACCAATACCACTACCCGCTTGCCGTTAAAGGGCTTACCGCTTTTGGCGGCGTGGGCGCACACGTGGGGCAAACCCGTAGCGGCGGCTTTTTAGATGTAATTGACATATTAAACGGCAATACGCCCGATTTTTCGGGTGGTTCGGGCACCTTTACCGGCGTTGATGCCATTGGCGGCATTATGTTTAAAGCACGTCAGATGCCCATTAACATATCGTTAGATGTAAAACCTGCCTATACCTTTAACAACCACCCCAAAAAGTTTGAAATAGGCGCCGGTCTTACCATCAGATGGACATTTGGTTCGGGCGGCGGCGGCGGAAACGGCGGCGGCAATGGCTCGGGCAACGGCTCTGGAAACGGCGGCGGCAAACAGGGAGGCACCAAACCCGATGGCGGTACCAACGGCTCGCAAACCAAAGGGGCAAAGGTTAAAACCAATACCGGCACCAACACCAACGGCGGCACCAATACCAATACGCAGCCTACTAACAACACCAACAACGGCGGCAGCGGCAGAGGCAATACCAACCAACCCACCAATAACTCCGGCAACAACAACGGTGGCAGCGGTGGTGGCAGCGGCAGTGGCTCCGGCGGCGGCAACAGCAACGGCGAAACCTACGACGGCGACGGCGGCGGAAACCCGTAAACGCACAGGCTAAGCCATACCAACCAATTTTTTAACTTCTATTCCGTAAAAAGACCTTCTTCATACACACCTGAAACCATGACTAACACAACCGCCAACCTCACCGTTGGCGGTTTTTTTTGTCCCGATGCACACCGGTAGCCGGTTTTTTCTTGCACTCGCCAGCATAACTATGCTCTTTTACCGCAAGGGGCGCGACAGGTTTCGGTAAGCGCGCTAAGTTTTTTCTGATTTTTTCTTACGGCGTTTTTGTGAACATTTACCCGGCTGCAATATTACCGAACCTGTTTGTTTACAAATTGTTTACTTACTTGTAAGATCAAAGATATAGGCTGTTAACCGAAAACAAAAGGCAAACAAAACAAAAACAAAAGACAACCGAAAGATAAATAAAACAAAAGCATAAACAAAAGACATCGGATGTTTTAAAAACATCCGATGTCGGTATGTTGTTTGTAAGTCTGTAAAAATTTAAAAACATCCGAAGATATTTTAATAAATATTATCACCTGTTTAGCGTATAAAACTATGAACAAAACAGCAGGCATTATTGGTGCAGGAGTGGCGGGGCTTGCAGCGGCTATACGGCTGGCTGTAAGGGGTTACAAGGTAACGGTATATGAGGCAAATGCTTATGCGGGTGGTAAACTTAGTTCCATAGAGCAAAACGGCTACCGCTTTGATGCGGGGCCTTCATTATTTACCATGCCTTTTTTGGTAGATGAACTGCTGAATTTAACCGGTAAAAACAATACCGATTATTTTTCTTATACCCGATTGCCGGTAATTTGCAAATATTTTTACGAAGACGGAACCCTAATAAACGGTTATGCCGATGCGCACCTTTTTTCGGCCGAAGTGCAGCAAAAAACCGGCGTTCCTGCCCATAAAATTTACGGCCAACTGCAAAAAAGCGCCCAACTTTACCGGCTTACCTCTAAAGTGTTTTTAGAAAACTCATTGCATAAAATACGCACCTACCTGTTGCCCCAAACCCTTAAAGCCATTCCGCAGTTGTATAAACTCAATATGCTGAGCAGCATGAACAATGCCAATGAAAGAAATTTTAAAAACAATAAAGTAACACAATTATTTAACCGTTTTGCCACCTACAACGGCTCAAACCCCTACCGCGCGCCGGCAACGCTCAACATCATTCCGCATCTTGAACACAATATTGGCGCTTATTTTCCTTTGGGTGGCATGCACAGCATTACCCAAGCCCTGTACCGACTGGCAACCGAAGAAGGTGTGCAGTTTTGCTTTAACACACCCGTTACCGAAATAGTGGTGCAAAACGGCAGGGCAGTTGGCATAAAAACCGATGGAGCAAATTTTTACCCGTTTAATATTGTTATCAGCAATATGGATGTATGGCATACTTACCACCGCCTGCTACCCGGGCAAAAAAAGCCGATGCATATTTTAAACCGCCCGAAATCCAGTTCGGCGCTCATTTTTTACTGGGGAATAGGCGCGGAATTTCCGCAACTCGATTTGCACAATATTTTTTTCAGCAACAACTACCGCGAAGAATTCGGGCATATTTTTGAGCAAAACAGCATATACCAAGACCCCACAGTATATATCAACATCAGTTCAAAATATTGCCCAACCGATGCACCGGCCGGCTGCGAAAACTGGTTTGTTATGGTAAATGTGCCACCCAATACAGGGCAAAACTGGGATGCATGGATACCCGAAGCCAGAAAAAACATATTATCAAAAATTAGCCGAATATTGCAAACCGATGTGGCATCGCTCATTGAAACCGAAGCCGTTTTAGACCCCCGAAGTATTGAAAGCCGAACCGCCTCGCACATGGGCGCTTTATACGGCAGCAATTCAAACAGCATATTATCGGCATTTTTCCGCCATGCAAATTTCAGTTCAAGTATAAAAGATTTATATTTTTGTGGCGGCAGCGTACATCCGGGCGGGGGCATTCCGCTCAGTTTACTATCGGCCAAAATTGTTGAGGGGCTTATTAAAGGATAACAAAGGGCAGTTTCGCAATTTTAGAATTTAAAGTAAAAATTATTCTATTTAGATAACAAACTCCTACACTACAATGCAGGCTCCGCTGCGGCGCATATCTGCCGCGCCCGAAAAAATACCATTTCCCAAAACAGCTACTGCATTTACCCCACCAAAATACATACTTTGCTGCTGCCATATTACCTTATGCCAGCCATGGGGCAGTTGCAGTTGTGTTGCCTCATCGGCATTAAATCCATATTCAATATTAAGTTCGCGGTTTTCTAAATGCAGGCGCGGCATGTTTACCGCCTCCTCTAAAGGCATTTTATAGTCTTCAATATGACTAATAACCTGCACCAATGCGCTGCGTATGCGGCTGGAGCCGCTTGAACCAAGTGCGGTTAAGGTTCCGGCAGCATCGGCCATTAAAGTTGGCGACATCATAGACGACAAGCGGCGGTTTTTAGCCCAACGGTGAAACCCATGCGGGTTAAGGTCGGCTTCGCCCAGCATATTGTTGAGCATCATGCCCGTATTGGGAATGTAGTAATTGCTGCCCGCGCCCGATGAATGGGTGAGCGAAGCCACATTGCCCTGCGCATCGGCGGCGCTAATATGAGTAGTATTTCCCAAAAGGTTTGCAACCGGTAAGGCATAGCGCTCTATAGTTTGCGGGTGCAGCAGGTTTTGGGTAACCTGAGGGTGGTGCAAAAATTTGTCGAATTCATGTTTGCGTGCCAGGTTGGTTTGGTAAAAAACCTGTGCCATGAGTTGCATATAATTTGCACTGCCGTTTTTTACTTTACCTGCCATGTTTAACCGTTGCAGCAATTGCAGGGCAAAGGCTATGAGCGCACCGCCGGTACAGGGTGGTGGGTTGGTAAACAAAGTTTGCCCGTGGTAATCAATTTGTATGGGTTTGCGCTCTATAACTCGGTAATTTTTCAGGTCGGCCGCGGTAATATACCCACCTTTTTCGGCACAATCGGCCACAAGCTGCTGCCCTATTTCACCTTCGTAAAACAAGCGTGCGCCTTCTTTAGACAAGGCATAGAGGGCATCGTACAAATAAGGAATAAATATTGTTTCAGGAGGTGATTTTATTTCACCGTCTTTGTTGGTAAAAACGGCTTTCCCGTCTGCAGAATCGGTTAATATTGGCGCCAACAAGCGTATGGTACTTTGAATAAAAGGGGTAAGGGCAACCCCGTTTTTGGCAAGCTGCAAGGCCGGGGCGGCTATTTCGGCAAAGGGCAGCCGGCCAAGGTGTTGGTGGATGTAAAACAAGCCGGCTACATTGCCCGGCACTGCCACGGCTCCCAAACCAATATGAAAATCTTGTGTATTGCCGCCAAAATGCAAGGTAACTTTCCTGAAATCGAGTTCATGCGGCGGACGTTTAACGGCAGGCGTTTGCGCAAAAAAATCGTAGAGCACGGTTTTCCCCGATGCCGAATGCGCCAGCATAAATCCTCCGCCGCCAACCGATACATAAGTAGGCTCGCAAACGCAGGAAGCCAGAAAAGCAGACAGTGCGGCATCGAAAGCATTGCCGCCGGCGCGTAAAATTTCGGCGCCGGCATTGGCAGATTCAAGATGTCCGGCAGCAACAGCACCTTTTTGCATGGCAACATGGGTTATTTTGGCATTACAAAAACAGCCTTTGGCACAAAAGGCAGAATTGGGGGGTAAAATTAACCGAAAAACCTAAAACAGGGCAGATTGCCTCAATTTGTTATCCACTTTTTGCAAATTAAAAGTCTTGCCGTTGCATCTTCCCATATTATTAACAGCAAATGCGGTCTGTGCGACAGACCAACCAACGGTGCAATTATTCGGGTTGCAAAAAAACCATTGCATTTGACAAACGGTAAAAAGACATGAGGCAGGTTTTGCATGAACATCACCAATCCTTACCGATAATGCATATAAGGTAATTTAAATCAACTTTAACGCTATGATACACATTGAGCAGGCAAGAAATAAAGGTAAAAAATGAAGAGGGGTAGTAATGCACAACAGCTACCGTTCCTTATAATGGGCAAGAGTTTGAAATACCTGTTATATAAGGGTTTGCAAACAAAAAGCATTACCTGTTTACGAGCAAAAATGAGCTGTTTGTTTTAAAATATCCCCAATCTAATCCTGACCTTGCGTTAAAAAGCGGTAAAAGATACGGTCAATTACTATCTTTGCGCTTCATTGGCAATTGGCTAACCCCATTACAATCATTATGAGAAAAATTCTGATAACCGGCGGCGCAGGTTTTATTGGCAGTTCCCTGGCAGACAGTCTGGTGCAAAACCCCGATAACTATGTGGTATTGGTTGACAACCTGCTTACCGGCTCTTTGCAAAAACTGCCCGATGCAAAGTTTGAAAACTGGAAGTTTATAAAATGCAATGCCAATGATTACCCCGATATTTCGGCGATTATGTTTTCGCATAATTTTGATTATGTATTTCACTATGCAGCCGTAGTGGGTGTACAACGCACCCTGAACAACCCGACTCAGGTGCTGGAAGACATACAGGGCATAAAAAACATACTGCATTTATCCAAAAATACCGGGGTGAAGCGGGTTTTTTATGCTTCCTCATCGGAAGTGTACGGCGAGTCGGTTCGTTTTCCGCAAGATGAATTCATTACGCCGCTCAATTCAAGGCTGCCCTATGCGGTGGTAAAAAACGTAGGCGAGGCTTTTTGCACCTCCTATCAGCGCGAGTATGGTCTTGATTATACCATTTTGCGTTTTTTCAACACTTATGGCCCCAAGCAAAGTATTGATTTTGTTATTTCAAAATTTTTAATGGCAGCCATGCACCACCAACCTGTTACCATTTACGGCGATGGGTTGCAAAGCCGCACTTTCTGCTATATTGAAGATAACCTGGAAGCCGTGCTGCAAGCCTTTTACAAACATCAATTTGTAAATGAGGTGGTAAATATTGGCAATGATGTAGAAACCACTATTCTTGAGCTTGCACAGCTCATTATTGAAGCCTGCGGCTCGCGTTCCGAAATTTTACATTTGCCGCCCCTGAAAGAGGGCGATATGAGCCGGCGTCAGCCTAACCTTGCACGAATGCGGCAGTTGCTAAACCGGCCACATACCCCGCTCAATGAGGGGTTGGCCAAGATTATAGAATCATCGGTTTTTCATAAGTTGCACCCTGTTGCATTTGCAGGCATCAAACATTTCCACTAATACCCATTTTTGTTTCATACTGCTCTAAAGTCATGAAAATACTTGTTACAGGCGGATGCGGTTACATAGGTGCACATACTATAGTTGATTTGCTTGAAAACGGTTTTGAGGTTATTTGTATTGACGACAATTCCCGCTCGGGCACCGGTTTGCTTCGGGGTGCCGAAACAATTGGCGGGTGCAGCGTACCGCATTACCGTGTTAACCTTTGCAATTTTGAAGACACCTATCGGGTTTTTACCCAACACCCTCAAATTTCGGGCATTATACATTTTGCGGCCTATAAGTCTGTTCCCGAATCGGTTGCCAACCCATTGCTCTATTATCGCAACAACCTGCAATCGCTGGTAAACCTGCTGCAATGTGTACAGGAGTTTCGGGTGCCTTACTTTGTGTTTTCTTCTTCCTGCTCTGTATATGGCAATGCAGTTCATTTGCCCGTTACCGAAGAAACACCGCTTCAAAAAGCCGAATCGCCCTATGGCAATACCAAGCAAATAGGCGAAGAGATTATTGCCGATGTTGCCCGTACAAGCAAGGACAATTTTATATTGCTGCGCTATTTTAACCCCGTTGGCGCCCACCCGTCTGGCTTAATAGGTGAATTACAGGAAACTCCCGAAAACCTCGTACCCCTTATTACACAAACCGCTATTGGAAAACGCCCCGCTTTAACTGTGTTTGGCAATGATTACCCTACCCGAGACGGCAGTTGCCTACGCGATTACATACATGTAATGGACATTGCAAATGCACATACAAAAGCGCTGCAATACCTGCTGGAACAAAAAAACACGTCTAACTACGAGGTGTTTAACCTTGGCAGCGGCAATGGTGTTACCGTGCTGGAAGCCATAGCAGCCTTTGAACAAGTGAGCGGCGTGGCACTTAACTACGTTATTGGCCCAAGACGCGCCGGCGATGTGGTGGCCATTTACGCCAATAACCAAAAAGCAGCCCACCTGTTGGGCTGGCATCCGCGCTACTCACTTGCCGATATGATGCGCACCGCCTGGCAATGGGAACTTAAGCTGAAAGCATCCGAAGCAGAATAAGCCGCTTTTTGTTCCATATTTACACAATTTAAACCCCACTGTTTCAGTTTTTATGTCTTAGCTATTTGTATGTTGTCAATAAATGCAGTACCTTTGCGGGCTATGAGTGTAAAACGGTTGCCGGTCGGCATTTTTTGGTCATTTTTGTTGTGCTGTTTGCTTTTGGTGATAAACGGGTGCGACACCTACCAGAAAATTCTGAAAAGCAGTGATTATACTTTTAAATACGAAAAGGTGAAGGAATATTATAACACCGGCCAGTATGACAAAGCGCTTCCGCTTTTTGAAGAACTGATGGGTGTGTATAAGGGAACAAAGGAAGCCGAAAAACTATATTATTTTTACGCTTATTGCCATTACGGGCTGGAAGATTACCTGTCGGCATCGCACTATTTTAAATCATTTATAGATGCGTTTCCACGCAGCATTTATGCCGAAGATGCGCAGTTTATGATAGGATACAGTTATTACAAAATGTCGCCTCAACCATCGCTGGAGCAAAGCAACAGCGAAAAAGCCATTGAGGCATTTCAGTTGTTTTTAAACTCCTATGCAAACAGCAGCAAAACAGAACGCTGCAACGAACTGATAGATAACCTGCGGTTGAAATTAGAAAACAAAGCCTTTTCAAACGCCGAACTATACTTTAAGATAAAAACCTACAAGGCCGCCGCTACAGCTTACCGCGGCATTTTGGTAGATTTTCCGGATACCCGGCGCAAAGAAGAGGTAATGTTTAAAGTGCTGAAATCGTATTACCTGCTGGCGCTGAACAGCATTGAGGAAAAAAAACAAGAGCGTTATCAGTTTGCGGCCGATGCTTATCTGGAGTTTATTGACCAGTTTCCCAACAGCAAATATAACCGCGAAGCAGAACGCATATATACAACCTGTACCAATAATTTAGCAAAAATAAAAGCAAATGGCCAACAATAAGAAAAAAAAGCAGTATAGTGTAAGCCCCTTTATTGAGGCTCGCAATATGTCGGATATTACCGCACGCACCGGCAATGTGTATGGCGCAATTAACATTATTGCCAAACGCTCTAATCAGGTTGCGGTTAAGTTGAAAGAAGAACTTCATGCAAAAATTGATGAATTTGCATCCAGTACCGATTCATTGGAAGAAGTGCATGAAAACAAAGAGCAAATTGAAATTTCGAGATTTTACGAAAGAATGCCCCACCCTACCCTGCTGGCATTTGAAGAGTTTGTTGAGGAGAAAATTTACTATCGCAAAGCCGAAGATAAAGACAAGGAAAAAGAAGCAGACAAACCGGAAGCATAAACCCGTGCCGTTGCTGTAAGACAACCGGTTTTGCTTAAAAAGGCAATGTTTCGGCAATAAGAAATATTGCCTTTTTTCATTGTTTTTGCAGCAAACAGGTGGCATAAGGCAAACAACCGCCCTTTGCAAATACATTAAAATTTCACATCGTAAAAATGTCTGTACTGCTAGGGAAAAAAATTTTGCTGGGAGTATGCGGCAGCATAGCCGCTTACAAAGCTGCCCTGCTTACAAGATTGCTGGTTAAAAACGGCGCCGAAGTTCGGGTAATCATGACACAAAGCGCTGCCGGTTTTGTAACGCCGCTTACCTTCTCTACTTTGTCGAAACACGAAACCTTAACTTCTTTTTACAACGAAACCGGCCAACTTTGGAACAACCATGTAGAACTGGGGTTATGGGCCGATGCGATGCTTATTGCGCCTGCCACCGCCAACACACTGGCAAAAATGGCCAATGGTTTGTGCGATAACCTGCTTACCGCGACGTATCTGTCGGCCCGATGCCCTGTTTTTATTGCCCCGGCCATGGATTTAGATATGTGGCAACATGCCTCCACGCAGCGCAACCTTGCATGGCTTACGCAACAGGCAGGCACTACTCTTATACCTGTGGGCGACGGAGAATTGGCAAGTGGGTTGTGGGGTAAAGGCCGTATGGCAGAACCCGAAGCTATATTGCAATGTTTGGAAGATTTTTGGAGCGCCAACAATGCTGCCCCTTCGGTGTTGAAAGGTAAAAACATATTAATAACGGCCGGGCCTACCCATGAACCCATAGACCCTGTACGCTTTATTGGCAACCGGTCGTCGGGTAAAATGGGGTTGGCATTGGTAAACGCTGCCCTGCAGAAAGGCGCAAACGTATGGCTGGTATTGGGTCCGGTTTCGGCAGAACTACCCCAACACCCCAACTTTCACGTAATGCCGGTTCAAACTGCCAATGAAATGTTTCAAGCCACTGTGCAATTGTTTGAAAATGCCGATGTAGCAATATTGGCTGCCGCCGTTAGCGATTATACACCCGAAAAACCATCGGACACCAAAATAAAAAAAACAGGGCAAACACTTACGCTCCACCTGCAAAAAACACGCGATATTCTGGCGCATTTGGGCAACCTTAAACGGCAGGGCCAAATATTAGTTGGGTTTGCTCTTGAAACCGACAACGAACTGAAAAATGCCCAAAACAAACTACATAAAAAAAATCTCGATTTTATTGTGTTGAATTCTATGCGTGATGCCGGCGCCGGGTTTCAGCATGGAACCAACAAAATTACCATTATTGATAACACCGACTTTACCGAAAACTTTCCGCTCAAAAATAAAACCGAGGTAGCCAAAGATATTTTGAACAAAGTTGAAAATATACTCACCAACCAGTAATTTTGTTACGATGCCCTTGCTTTCGGTAAAAATTTATATCTTTGAGTACAACTTATTTAATAAACCAAAACCGTTTTATTGTAATAGTAATTTACTATAAGCAAAAATCTACCAAAAATGAAAATTAAACTGTTGTTCATAACCGCGCTTTTATTTTGTGGTTTACTAATGGTACAGGCACAAGAGCTAAACGTACAGGTAAACGTACAAACCCCGCAACTTAGAATGACCGATGCCAAAGTGTTTCAAACGCTTGGCAACGAACTGAAAGAATTTTTAAACGGCAGGAAATGGACAGATGATGTTTATGCCTCCACCGAGCGCATTAATTGCAGTTTTCTACTTACCATAACAGAAGAAGTATCGGCCACCAAATTTAAAGGAACCCTTACCATTCAATCTTCCCGTCCGGTTTTCAGTTCGGGGTATGAGAGTATTCTGCTTAACCATCAGGATAAACAAATTGAATTTGAATATGCAGAATACCAGCCGCTTATATATAACGATAATGCCTACCTGTCTGAAATTACCTCACTTATGGCATATTATGCCTACATTATTATAGGATATGACAATGACAGTTTTTCTCTTAATGGCGGTACGCCCTATTTTATAAAGGCACAAAACGTGGTCAATACGGCACAGGCTTCCAAGTCGAAAGGCTGGCAATCTTTTGACGGAACCCGAAACCGATATTGGTTGGTTCAAAACCTGCTTGACCCTAAACACAAACCACTGCGCGATGCCTACTACCGCTACCACCGACAAGGTTTAGACAATATGTATGCCGACCCCAACACCGCAAGAGGTAATATTGTCAGCGCCATTGAAATGGTGGGAAATACTCACAACAACAACACCAACTCTATGGCCGTAGATGTTTTTGTGGCTACCAAAAGTACCGAAATTATAAACATTTTTGCCGACAACAGTGTGTTGCCACCCGATAAAATTAAGGTGCTTAATGTCATGTCGAGAATTGACGGCGCTAATATGTCGCAGTATAGCCGTATTAATGCCACTTCGGGCGCCAGCAAAAGCGGCAATATGCCACCGGCAATGGACATGCGCCCAAAGGGCATGGAACTGCAAATGCCCGATGACAAAAACTAATTGTTTGGTTGTTTTCTTACAATTTCAGCAAGAGTTCTGTTCTGTTGCCTTCCCAGTTAAATTTGAGGTACAGAGTTTGTGACGCTTTATCGTAAAGTGCGCCTTTTGCTGTGGTCTTGTATGTTGCTTGCGACATAATGAGAGGCAAATGGTTGCCCTTTTGTTTTAAGGTCCACTTTCGGGGTATTTTGGGCAAATTGTGAATAACCAGTTCAATCTGCCGTTGCGCAGGCATTTCGTTGTAGCTGCCTCCCGTTTTATCGAGTATCATTTTTATTTGCTTGGCATTAACCAACCCTTTAAAATGCAGCAATTCAAATTGGTTTTTACCTTGTGCATCGGGTGTTATACCATTATCCCAATACAGCGAATAAAAATTATCCGGCTCCGAAACATCGGGGTAATAATGTACCGATAAAGTATCAAGTCGGTATTTATCGGTGTTTTGCATGGGTGGCGCCATGGGTATAAAACTGCCTGCTTTTACAAAAACAGGTATATCTTCCAGAGATACAGGCGCAGTTTTCCACCCGCCGCCGGAAACCGGCTGCCCCGTGTGGAAATTAAACCATTGTCCGGCAGGAAGGTAAAACCTGCGCTCTGTTTGTCCCGCCTGAGTTACAGGCACAATAAGCATAGATTTACCCCAATAGTACTCATCGGAAACGTTTTGCAATATGGTGTCGTTGGGAGCATAGTAAAACAGCGGCCTGGCAAGCGGCGTGCCTTTGGCGCTGTTTTCCCAGGCTAATGTGTAGTTATAGGGCAACAGTTGGTATCGGAGGCGGGTATAGCGGCGCAAAATATCCTGAGCCTTGTTACTGTAAAAGATGGGTTCGGGCGGTACCTGAAAACCGTGTGGGCGCACAATAGGGTTAAACATGCCGTACTGCAACCACCTGATATACAATTCTTCGTTTTGGGGTCCATCGGTAAACCCTCCCAAATCGGAGTGCATATAGGCGAAGCCGTTCAGCCCCATACCCAACATAATAGAAGGCTGAATGCTTAAACCCTTGAAACTGCGCTGAATATCGCCCGACCAAGTAACCGCCCCATACCGCTGCATACCCGAAAAACCCGACCGCATGAGGGTAAAAATGCGTTGTTGCGGGTAATAACGGCGGTAGTTTTCGTATAACATTTTTGCCCAATAGAGTGAATAAATATTGTGTACGCGCTCTGCATTTCCGGCAACATGCCTAATTTCTGCAGGGTGTCTTTCGGGTTCGCCCAAATCGCACCACCAGCCGGCCACACCTTCTTTAATTCGCGCCATATACAAATCCCAAAACCAGTTTTGCGCTTCGGGCTTAAAAATATCGAGCAGGCCGGCAGCGCCTGCCCAAAAATCTTTAACAATAAAGGGTTTGCCTAAGCTATCGGTAGCAAAGAGTTGTTTTTGAATGGCGTCTTTAAAGGTTTTGCTTTGTTCGGTAAAAAAAGGCTCGGTTATCAGTATGGTCTTTACACCTTTAGCGGCAAAATCGCTTATCATCTTTTCCGGTTCCGGAAACTGTTTGCGGTCCCAGTCAATGCTGCCCATTAGGTTAGCATCGCCAAACCAGTAAAGGTCTAAAACAACGGCATCAATAGGAAAACCGGCAGCAATCATATTATTCACTACCTCGCGGGTTTCTGCTTCGGTTCGGTAGCCAAATCTCGATTGTATGTAGCCCAAAGCCCAGCGTGGCGGCAAAGGTTGGGTACCGGTAAGCTTGGCGTAGTTTTCTAATAAATCGTCGTAAGATTTTCCCCACAGGAAATAGTACACCAGATCGCCGTTTTTGGTGCCATATTCCAGCACATCGGGCCGGGATTTACCAATGTCGAAATAAGCTTTGTCCACATTGTCAAAATAAAGCCCCCACAATTTACCCGAAATTAAAAAAGGCGCTGTTACGTTCAGGTGGTCGGCGCCTTTGGTGTATCCGTACCAGGCGTTGTTGTAGAGTTTAAGATAAGTGCCTCGGCGGTTAAGGTCTATGGCCCTTGAGCCACCGCCATAAAAGGGGGATGTTTGGTCAATTCCAAAACTAACCCCTTTTGCTTCGTTTTTCCAGAAAATACCCTTTTCGCCGGTAATCAGGTTTTCGCCGTTTCGGTCAACAGATACGGTAAGAGGAGTTTTGTTGACGGTAAGGGTTAGATTATCAATATAAATGAGCAGTTTATCGGGATCCTCTTTTAGTTTTACCACCACGCTTGCGGGCTTCATTACCACCGTATAGGAGGGGTTCGCCGCAAATTTGCCGTCTTTATCAGACAGTGCAAACCTGATGATGTGGTTGGAATAGGGATATATTTGCAATGCACGGTTATCGGTTTGTATGGTTATTTGTGTCTCCCTTACGGTGTGGCTTTTATAATTTCCCAGGTATTGGGCAGCAACACCTTCGGGCATTACAATATAAGGCGGTTCATACTGGCTTATGGTTATAACAAAATCGGTATTCTCGGCTGTTTTACCCACCAAGGAGCCATCGGCATTTCTGAAAACCATCATCAGTTTTAAAATCTGCTCTTCTGCCGGTACTTTATAAAACGGCCGAATAACATACTTAAACTCGTACAATCCTTCTTTGTTTTTCTTCATTTCCCAAAGCGGGTTGGCCTTACCCCACTCGCCCTGCACATGCAACCATTCCATTGGGTGGCTGCTGCGGTCGGTTACCACGCCGGTATGAATGTAAATAGCGCCGGTTTCATTGGCCAGGGCCCCATTCCCCTCTTTGGGGTTGTAGGTTATGGTAACGGTATCGGTGTCGGCAAAAGGATTTTGCGGGGTAATGCTCACCTGCCCGTGCAAAAAAGAAGGAAAATAAATGCTCACCCCCCATAAAACGATGAGGAAAAGCCGGTTTGTGAAAGTAACCCGATGTTGATGCATAGCGATTATATTTGTTATTTTCTTGCCGTAAAGTCTTGTTAGCTGTGAAAGCACTGAATTTGTATTTCAAGTAAATGAGGAACAGAAAACAAAAAAGCTATTAAACAACCAATGAGCTTTTGAGATAATAGTTCAGCAGTTCGTAAATGGGTTTTTGAATAATACGGCCCATAACCAATCCTTTATCGGTAACAGCACGGGTTAGTACATCGCTAAAAAAGTGCGCCACCGAACCGGCAAAATGCACCGGAACCTGCCTGCTTTGCGGATAAATACAAACATGATACTCCAGAAACTCGGCAAAGCAGTTATATACTAATTGTTGTATAAAAAGGTGTTCTTTATGCTTGCCTGCAAATTGGGCAAAAGAAGCTAAGTAGCGCTTGGGGTTGAGTTCTTTGTACACTTTTGCCAGCACAATTTCTTTGGTTACCTCATAACCGGCACTAAAATCGCTATGCAATTCGGGTGGCAGGCGTTTGTATAGGTAAAACCTTACCAGCATTTTACCAATATGTGTGCCGCTGCCCTCATCGCCCAAAATATAATCTAAGGCGGGTGTTTCTTCATACAGGCTTTTGCCATCGTAATATACCGAATTGGAGCCGGTGCCCAAAATGCAGGCTATGCCGGCTTGGTTGTGGCAAAGGGCTATGGCAGCGCCCAGCATATCATGGTCAACAACTATTTGGGCACGGGTAAAAAACTTTGCAAAAATGTTGCGCATTTTGCTACATCGTTCTTCGCTTGAGCAGCCTGCCCCAAAAAAATATACCTTTTCTATGCCGGCTGCATAGTTTTGCATAGCAGTATTGGCATTAAGCGCTGCCAAAACCTGCTCTTCGGTACAAAAAAGGGGGCTAAAACCCATGGTTTCATACTCGCCCAAAATGCTTTGAGTTTGGGTATCAGCTAAAATCCAGTTGGTTTTGGTAGCACCGCTATCGGCAATTATTATCATACGGCTTTATTTTGAAGTATTATGCTTGAATTTGTAAAGGTCCGAAAAATTGCAGTTCTGCAAAGTTGCTGCCGTTTTGCAAATATAAGTTTTTACCCCGAAGAGTGTATAGGAAAATTGTTTCTAAAAAGAAAACTCCCCCGATGCAAAGCACATGGGGGAGTTTTGTTGGTTAACCGCTACAGAAGCAGTCGCAAAAATTATTCTTTTACAATTTTAGCAGTAGCTACTTCTAAGCCATTATTTAAGCTCAGTACATAAACACCTGCGGGCAATTGGTCAACAGCAATTTGTATGTTGTTGTTACCTGCGGTGGCATCTATGGTGCGGGTATTTACCAGTTTACCGGCTACATCGAACAGCGATATTTGAACGCGTTCTGTAGCAGTGGCAGCAAAAATTACATTAACCGCGCTGGTTGCAGGAACCGGAGCTACCTGTACAACCGATAAAGAGGTAATGTTTCGGCGCAGTACTACAGTTCCCAAAGTAATGGAAGTGCCGTCAAAGTCGGTTTGGGCAAGTTGATAGTAAGCCGTTCCGTTGGGTGCATTTTCATCGAGGAACTGGTAGCTGTTTGCCAACGAAGTTGTACCTTTACCATCTACCTGTGCAATTTTCTGATAGCTTACGCCATCGGCAGAGCGATACAACGTGTAGAAATCGTTGTTAACTTCCGAAGCGGTAGCCCAGTTGAGCAGGTTGCCTCTTGCTTGTACCGTACCGGTAAAGTTGATGAGTTGCACATCTAAACCGCCGCTGAGTACGGCTACCACAAAATCTTTTGAGCAGCCTAAGCCATCGGTAATGGTAATATCGAGTGTGTCGTCGCCGCCGGTTGAAATGGGGCCTAACTCATAAATTACGCCGGAGGGAATGTCGTTTATAGAGAAGAGCACAGCGCCTTCGTCGTTAAAAGCGTTCAAAACATAGGTAGAAGTACCGTCGTAGCCGGGTAAACCACCGGTAATGAGCAGGTAAGAGGTAAGGTCGCCGGTTACGGGATTGCTGATAAGTTCAATAACATCAAACCCGATAGGCTCAAGGGTTTCGCACGAAAGTTCAACGGTAATGGTAACCACAGCGCCTACGGGATCGCTAAAGCCATCTGTAACGGTGTAAGGAATGGTGGCAGTGCCAATGAAACCGGCATCGGGTACAAAGGTAAGAATGCCGTTAATGGGGTCTAACGAAGCCGAACCGCCCTGGTCGGGGCTGCCTGCATCAAGCGTAAGAATGTCGCCATTGGCATCATTTACCAAACTCCACAAGTTTACATCAAAGCTTTCGGTGCCTACAATAATGTTATAGTCGGCATTGGCTGCGGTGGGCGGAACCTGTGGATTACAAATTTCGGAGTTGGCGGGCAAAATGGTAAATACAATACCTGCAACATCTAAGTCGGCACAAATAGTACCATCGGCAATAAGTGCAGCAGCATCAAAGCCTGTTGTTACTGCGCCGCTGTTTAAAGCATCAAGCAATGCCGGAATGTCGGAATCCAGAATATTGAGTGCATGTACGGTGTAATCACCGGGGGCAAAGCCGGTAAAGTCAATGCTTCCCAAATCTGAGGTGCCTAAAATGGTTAATTCGGCGCCTTGTGTAATGACCAGCAAGGTGGTATAACCGTTGGTATTGTTGTCCATAACGGTTACGGGGTCGCTGAAATTACCTTCGCACAAAGTAGTTGCGCCGGACATTACCATGCCGTAGTTGGCTTCGCAAACAAAGCCCGAACAAGGAGCTTCTACCGAAACAACAGCTGTTTGTTGGCTAAGGTTATCCAAAACGGTAAATTCGGCATTGGTACCGCAATCTATGGGGTTACTTACAAAAGTGTTGCCATCGAGGTTGCCTTCGGGAGTTACGGTGTAATCACCGGTGCCGCTGTCAATGGTAAATACTACCACATATTGGTTGCCACCTACGGTAGTAGAAGCATCTGAAACAACCAGATCGGGGAAACCGGCACAAGCGGGGTCGGTAGCGGGCAGAATAGTTACCACAACACCTGCAACATCTAAATCGGCACAAATGGTACCATCGGCAATTAAAGCGGCTACATCAACGCCGGTAGCGCCGGCACTAATAGCGGCATCAATGGCATCAAAATCGCTGGCCAGGAAGTTAAATGCATGGAAGGTATAATCGCCTGCAGGCAAGCCGGTAAGGTCTAAATCTGTTCCTAAGTCAGCCGAACCGAGAATGGTAAGTTCGGGTCCGGTAGTTACTACAAAGAGCGAAATATAGTCGGGCGATGCATTATTGCCTTCGAGGTTAAACGCACCCAAAATGCTGTTTTCGCAAACTATCAACTGATCGGGCGGAATGGGTGTGCCGTAATCAGCTTCGCAAACAAAGCCGGCGCAGGCAGGGTCGGTAGAAGGCAAAATGGTTACCGAAATACCGGCAGCATCTAAATCGGCACAAATGGTGCCATCGGCAATTAAAGCGGCTACATCAAAGCCGGTAGCGCCGCCCGAAACAGCAGCATCAATGGCGCCGGCATCGGCCAGAAGGAAGTTAAAAGCATGGAAGGTATATTGACCTGCGGGCAATCCGGTAAGGTCAATATCGGTACCGGCATCGGCATAACCCAAAATGGAGAGTTCGGGGCCGGTGGTTACTACAAATAAACTCAGATAATCGGCGCTCGTATTACCACCCTCGAGGTTAAATGCACCAATAATGCCATCCTGACAAACGGTGGTTTCGGCGGGCGGTATTACGGTTCCATAATCAGCAAGACAATCAGTAGTTGCCTGTACGGCTACATTAACAAAGAAGTCGCCGGCATCGGGAGCGCCGCCGCCTGCGCCATCGCTGTAGTAATAGCCATCAACTACTACATAGTAGGTGATGCCTGCTTCGGTAGCTACAATTACCGAAGACAGGTAATTTCCCGCGGCGGCATCAATATCATCATTACAGGCTACTTCAACCAGGCCATCGCATGCACCGGTGTACACGCCAAGTTGGGTATCGGCATTAGGCATGGGGTTGGGAGCGCCGGCTACGCTGGTAGTTAAAACAAGGGTTTCGCCGGTTCCGGTAAAGGAAAACCATACCGAGTTGTCAAAGTAATTTTCTCCGGTAGTGGGGTCAACATCATCGGTAAAGCAGGCGGGAGGCACCAACACAGCGGGGTCTTCGCCGGTGGCGGCAATATTAGAAAAAGGTCCGTTTACAGCGCCATCGGCTACATCAAGTGTGAGCGCGTCTTCGCAGAAGTCGGCACCGGGGGTAGATACAACAGGCTCTCCGCAGAGGTCGGCTACTACCAGTCCGGGGAAATCGGCAGCCCAGTCAATGGTAAGGGATCCGTTGCAGCCAATACCATCGGAGAAGTTGATGGTGGTAGTTCCGCCGGCAGCAGCAATCAGGTCATCGGTAATTTGCATAAACCCTATGAAACCGGGTTCAAACTGGCTGCTGGCAAAAAATCCGGTAGCATCAATGCCATAGAAATCAAAGCCGTCTTCGTTGGTAAAATCATACAAGGCGCCATCGCCGGGGAAAACGGCAACTGCCACATAAGCAACGGGGGCGGCAGCGGGGTCGCCGGTAAAGAAGCTTTCGCAGAAAGCGGTTGGAACGGGCGATACGGCCGGTTGTCCGGTGGGGTCAAAGGTAGCAAAAACGGGGGTGGTGTTGCAGGGGCAATCGCCGGGGCAGTTGCCATAAGACTCGCCCACATCGCAGGTTCCGTTTCCGCAGCCGCCGCAAGGTACGCCGGAGTTGGTGGTAATGGTAGGCGTTCCGTTTTCAACCTCTACAAGAGCACCGCCGCAATCTGCTTCGGTGCTGATAATGAAGAATACGGTTCCATCTTCGGTTGCATCAAAGGTAATGGAGCAGCCGGTTACAGTGCCAAGTACAGTGCCGCCGTCAATGGTTCCCGGAGGGGCACCACTGGGTGCGCCGTTTAAAATGGCTGTAATGGTTGCTTCGCCGCCCCATGCGGCGGGGTCATAGCCGGAACAAATGTCAAAAGTGTAGTTGCCACCGGCTAAAACATCGGTGTAATACACCTCGTTTAACCATGCATTGTAGGGCGCGCTAAGGGAAGTTCCGTCACAGCCTGCCACATCAATATCCTGGTCGTTGTAAGGACCGCCGGCATAGCTGGTACATTGTGCCTGCGCTGTAAAGTTGATGCCCAAGCAGAGCAACGACATGAGCGCCAAAAGTAATGTTCTTTTCATGTTAAGATGATTTTATTAATAAGATATAAATCAATTATAAAAAGTTTTTTAAAAAAGCGGGCTAAAAGTAGCGAAATACCCAACCATTACCAAGCCTGTCTGGGCAACATTTCGTGTTGGGGGTTATTTGTTTAATAATTCGACACAAATTTGACAATTCAACACCTCTGCAAAGTTAATGTTGAGGCTTTTAAACAGCCTCAGCATTTTTTCTTCCTTTTCTGAATATTTGCAGGCCTTTGTACCAGCCTTTTCTTTTTTGTTTTTGCACATCGGGGGGCAGGTGAATAGTTTGCCTGCATTCTTCTGAACAACAGCCTTCATACTGTTGGGCACAACTGCTGCATTGTATAAACAGCAAATGGCAGCCGTCGTTGGCGCAGTTTACATGGATATCGGCCGGTTTACCGCATTGGTGGCAATTGCTGATAATTTCGGAAGAAATGTGTTCGCCCATACGTGCATCAAAGACAAAATTTTTACCCCTGAATTTGTTGGGCAAGTTTTGTTCCTTTACCTGCCTTGCATATTCAATAATGCCGCCGTTGAGTTGGTAAACGTTTTTAAAGCCTTTATGTTTAAAGTAAGCGCTTGCTTTTTCGCAGCGTATGCCGCCGGTACAATACATTACAATGTGTTTATTCTCATTTCCGCGCAACATGTTTTCTACCACCGGCAAGGCCTGCCTGAATGTATCCACATCGGGGCAAATGGCATTTTCAAAATGTCCTACTTCGCTCTCGTAGTGGTTGCGCATATCTACAATAATGGTATCGGGGTTTTCGGCAAGGCGGTTAAATTCGACCGCGCTCAGGTGTGTGCCTTTGTTGGTTACGTCAAAGGTGGCATCGTTCAACCCGTCGGACACAATTTTATGGCGCACCTTAATAGCAAGTTTAAAAAACGACTTTCCGTTGTCTTCAATGGCATAGTTAAGCCTTACGCCATTTAAAAAATCAATGCTGTACAAGGCGGCAATAAAATCGGGCAGTTGCGAGGCAGGTACGCTTAATTGAGCATTTATGCCTTCGGTTGCCACGTATATGCGGCCTAAAACATGTAAATGACTGAAAAGACGGTATAAATCGTCTCTGAATTTTTCGGGTTGGGCAATTTGCCAATATTGGTAGAAAGACAGGGTGGTGCGCGGCGTGCTATCTTGCGCCATGCGTTGTTTCAATATTTTTCCATTTACCCTGTTATACAGCAGCGCCATAGTTGATTTATTTGGTTAGAAATAGTGGGGCTCTGTTTTACCCTGTTTTTTGCTGAATAGAAATATGGCTTTTTATGTGGGCAAAGTTACTTAAATTATCGGGTTCATGCAATTTTCTACACTTTACGCCTCTATTTTTTGTGCTTTATTTCTGACTGCCGAACTATTTTTGGAAAAAGAACGTTAATAGTGTAAAATAGACACTAAGTTTCATTTCTTTAACTTGCCTAATTTTGCCATCTATGTTATCCGAAATCTATAAAACATCGCTCAGCCTGCTTACCGATTTGTACCAGCTTACCATGGCTTACGGCTATTTTAAAAACGGCATAGCCAATAAGCAGGCGGTATTTCATTTGTTTTACCGCAAACAGCCCTTTAAAGGCAGCTATGCCATTGCCTGCGGCTTGGAGTACGCTGTTGACTATATAAACAATCTTCGTTTTACCAATTCAGACATTGAATACCTGGCAACGCTTACCGGCAGCAACAAAGCGCCGCTGTTTGATGATGTATTTTTACAATACCTTTCCGAATTTACCCCGCAATGCCATATAGATGCCATACCCGAAGGCACGGTAGTATTTCCCCACGAGCCTTTGGTAAGGGTGCAGGCCGGTTTGCTGGAAGCGCAGTTGCTGGAAACACCGCTGCTTAATATTATTAACTTTCAAACGCTTATTGCTACCAAAGCCGCAAGGGTGTGCAAGGCAGCAAAAGGCGATGCCGTGCTGGAATTTGGACTGCGCCGCGCACAGGGTATTGACGGGGGATTGAGCGCCAGCCGGGCAGCTTTTGCCGGTGGCTGCGCTGCCACCTCCAATGTACTGGCAGGTAAATTGTTTGGCATACCCGTAAGAGGAACCCACGCCCACAGTTGGGTAATGTGTTTTGACACCGAACTGGAAGCTTTTGCTGCTTATGCCCAAGCAATGCCCAACAACTGCATTTTTCTGGTAGATACCTACGACACGATAGAAGGGGTAAAAAATGCGGTAACCATAGGCAACTGGCTGCGCCAAAACGGACACGACCTGCTGGGAATCCGCCTCGATTCGGGCAATTTGGAGCAGCTTAGCAAGGAAGCGCGTCAGATTTTAGACCAAAGCGGGTTTACCAATGCCGTTATTACCGCCAGCAACGACCTTGATGAGTACAAAATTGCCGAACTGAAAGCCGGCGGAGCCACTATTGGTTTGTGGGGGGTAGGCACCAACTTAGTTACCGCACAAGACCAGCCGGCGCTGGGTGGTGTGTATAAACTGGGCGCCATTCAAAAAAACAACGGGCAATGGCAATACCGCTTAAAACTTTCGGAAGAAGCGGTGAAAACCTCTAACCCGGGCATGTTGCAGGTTTGCCGGCTTGCCAATGCCCAAACCGGCCACTGGCTGGCCGATATGTTGTATAACGAGTTGGAAGGCGCCGTAAAAATGCCCGCTACCCTGCATACTTTTGACGGGCAAACCATGCAACTGCCACCCGATGTAATTTGCCAAAACCTGTTGCAACCCGTTTTCAGAAATGGAAAACAGGTGTACCACCTGCCTGCTTTGGCTCAAATACAAGCCCGAACCAAAGCGCAGTTGCAACAGTTTGAAAACAGATCCCTACCCTACCCTACCGGGCTTGAAAACAGCCTGTTTCTGCTTAAACAGCAACTCATCAACAAACTGGAAACCACTGCATAAACCCACCCAAACAAGGTTATTTGCATGTAATTGCAACCAAACCGGAAGTTTCGGGGTTTAGTGCTTAGCGGTAACCAAGTACAACCTCACACCGCTTTTTTTCTGTTTACCATAAACCTGCTATGGCACAAAAACAGTTTCCGCGTTTTAACCTTGGCGATAAGGTTAAATTCATTTTTACCGAAGACACGGGCGTTGTAATTCGGGTAATAGACGCCGAATCAGTATTGGTGCGCCTCACCGACGGTGATGAAATACCTGTTTTTACCGAACACCTGCAACTGCTGGAAAGCAAAACCGCTTTGGTAAATAAAGATGCCCCGAATAAGCAACCGCCACCGCCGCCGCCGCCAACAAAAAAGGAAATACAGCAAAAGAAGGAAGATTCGGTAAAAAAACTGCTGGAAATAGGGCTGCATACCAACGAAGATTCCGGCCCCGACAACGGCCTGCATTTGGCGCTTCAGCCTTTTTTAAAGCCCGATGGCATGATAGATTATTTTCTGGTGCACTTTATTAACAACTCGCCCAGGCCGGTGCAGTTTACCTATGAAACCGAACTGAACGACGAAGTGGTTTTTTCGCTAGCCAAAACCCTGCCCGCCCGCGACATGATTATTTTGAACGATATTCCGCTCGACTGGCTCAATGAAAGGCTGCTGCTCATTACAGAGGGCGAGGTAATACCCACCTATCAACAAAAGGAAGCACCCGGTTTTGTGCCCCTAACCTTTAGCAAAACCTATACTCCAAAAGCAAAACTGCTGCACAAAGGCACCCAACTTATGCCGGTGCTCAACAAACAGGCCTATGCCGTGCCGGTTTTAGCCAGCACCGCCGCAAAAAAACAACCCGTTGGCAACCCGCAGGAACAAGCCCAACCCGAACAGGATAAATTTGTGGATCCTGCCCAACTAAAGGTAAATATGCTGCTGAACACAGCCAATAAAGAAGAAAAGCCCGCCAAAACGGTTATAAATGCCGAAGAAAGGGTCATTGACCTGCATATAGAAAAACTGCAAACCAGTTTCCGCCATTTATCCAACAGCCAAATATTGCAAATTCAATTAACCGCCTTTGAAAAAAGTTTGAATGAAGCTATAAAAAGGCAGGAAAAAACCATGGTAGTTATACATGGCAAAGGAACAGGTAAACTGCGCTCCGAAATTTTTAACCTGCTCCGTAGCTACCCACAGGTGGCCAACTTTGCCAACGATTTTCATCATAAATACGAATTTGGCGCAACCATTATTGAATTTCAATACGAAACCTAATCGGGTTGCCCGACACATAAATAACAGCACTTTTACATGAAAGGAAAAACAGTAATCATAACGGGCGCCAATTCAGGTATTGGAAAAGCCGCTGCACTGGCGCTGGCAAAAATGGGCGCCCATATTGTTATGATATGCCGAAACCCCGAAAGAGCCAACCTTGCCCGGCAGGAAATAATACAGCAAAGCAATAACCAACAAGTTGACCTTTTTATATGTGACCTGTCGGTACAGCAGCAAATACGCCAATTAGCGTCAAAACTGCTGCAAACCTACCCGCGCATTGATGTGCTGCTGAACAACGCCGGTTTAATGACCTCTAAACGCACCATAACCCAAGATGGGCTGGAAACCACTTTTGCCACCAACCATATTGCCTATTTTTTGCTTACCAACCTGCTGCTGCCCAATATTAATGCCGCCCCAAACGCGCGAATTGTAAATGTGGCATCGGGCATTCACCCTATGATTAGGGAGGTGGACTTTGATAATTTACAGTCAGAAAAATCGTTTCAGCCCTTTACTGCCTATGCCTTATCAAAACTGGGAAATATTTTGTTTACCTACGAACTGGCACGCCGCCTTGCCGCTGCAGGCAGCAACACTACGGTAAATTGTTTGCACCCGGGTTTTGTGGGCAGTAATTTCGGGCAAAATGATACCGGCTCTTTATGGATGCATTGGAGCATGAAACTGCTGAAACCCTTTATAAGAACGCCCGAAAAAGGAGCCGAAACTGCCGTTTACCTTGCCTCTGCTGATAAAGTAACCGGTATAAGCGGCCAATATTTTGTTGATTGCAAGGCAGCATCTTCTTCGTCCCTGTCTTATGACACAGCATTGGCCGGGCGTTTCTGGCAGGCAACAGAAAAATTAGCACCTTTGACTACAGAAGCATAGCAACAGCCGGCAGGCAGGCTATTCGGGGGTATCGGTAAATTTATACCCCACACCGCGCACTGAGTGAAAATACTCCGGGTTGCGCTGGTCTTTTTCAAAATGCTTTCTGAAAGCCAGAATAAAGTTGTCGATGGTACGGGTAGAGGGGTACACATCGTATCCCCAAACGGTTCTCAAAATATGCTCGCGCGAAACCACCTCGTTCTTTCTGCTGATGAGGAGTTTAAGGAGTTTTATTTCCTTTTTGGTGAGGTTAATTTCGCCGCTTTGGCAAATAGCCTTGTAGGTAATAAAGTCAATTTCGTTGTTGCCAAATTTATACGATACAAGGGGCGAGTCGGGTTTATCGGCGCCTTTTACGCTATGTTTGAGCAATACCCTTACCCGCAGCAGAAATTCTTCCAAATTAAAGGGCTTGGTAATATAATCATCGGCGCCTTTTTTCAAGCCCTGAATTTTGTCCTGTGTAGAGTCTTTGGCGGTTAAAAACAAAACAGGCATTTCCACATCTTCCAGCCTTATTTGCTCGCAAACCTGTAGTCCGTCCACTTCGGGCATCATAATATCCAATACGGCCAGGTTAAATCGTTGTTCCTTAAAGGCGCGTATGGCATCGGCTCCGTTACTTACGGCAACCACTTCGTAGCCTTCGGCTTCGAGGTTGAGTTTAAGGGCATCCTGCAAATGCTCTTCATCTTCGGCTAATAAAATCCGGTAGGTCATAAATATAAGGTTTAACAGGTTGCAAATATAATTTCGGGCAACAACAAATACAAGCTGTTTTCTTTATTGAGCCGGTTTGCCGCAAAAAAGCAACCTCTCTCCCAAACTACCTGTTTGCTGCTGTACTGCAATTACCCTGCAATAATACTCATTTTGGTTAAATCTTGTATTGTTTTACCGTATTTATAAAACATTTTACGGCATCTAACGGGGTATCGGGGTAAACACCGTGCCCCAGGTTTACAATATGGCGATTTGGTCCAAAATCTTGCAACATTTGCAGGGTAGCTTTTTGCACAAAAGGCAGTTCGGCATACAGCACACAAGGGTCTAAATTTCCTTGTAGCGTAATGTTGTTACCGGCCATGTCACGTGCAAATTTCGGACTTATGGTCCAGTCAAGTCCCATACCTGCGCAGGAAAGCTGAGCTATTTCGGAAAGTGCAAAAAAAGCACCTTTGGCAAATACAATTACCGGGGTTGGTTGCAGAGCGCTGCAAATTTGTTGCAAATAGGGCATAGAAAACCGCGTGTACAACTGCGGGCTTAAAATGCCGGCCCAGGTATCAAAAAGTTGTACTACATCGGCGCCGGCGCTTACCTGCGCTTTCAGGTAATTTATGGTGCTTTGGGTAATTTTGTGCAACAGGGCATGCGCCATTTCGGGGCGATTGTACAACATGCTGCGCGAAAGGGTAAAGGTTTTAGAGCCGCTGCCCTCTACCATGTAGGCAAAAATTGTCCACGGTGCGCCGGCAAAACCTATAAGTGGAATAGTGTTGTTGAGTGCGCTTTTTACCAGTTTTATTGCCTTTACGGTATAGTCCACACCCTCCTCGCCGGCAATAATCATGCGGTCAACATCGGCGGCGGTGCCAATGGTTGCCGGAAAAACAGGGCCTTTGTTTTTTTCCATTTCATAAGGCAACCCCATAGCTTCGGGAATTACCAGAATATCGGAAAAAATAATGGCAGCATCTACATCAAGTTCTTCTATGGGTTGCAGGGTTACTTCGCAGGCAATGTCGGGGGTTTGCACCATCGTTTTAAAGCTGCCCACGCGCTCGCTCAGGCGCCGATACTGGGGTAATATGCGCCCGGCCTGCCGCATTAGCCAAACCGGTTTGCGGCGGGTAGCTTCTCCCCTTAGCGCCTGTAATAGCAGGTCGTTCTTCAAAATGCGTTAATTTTGGTGCAAAGGTAACAATTTACCTTTGTCAAAAGCAAGCTGCAGCAAAAGTCTTTATAAGACAGAACGGCTACAATGTGGCAGGATGCCCTTTGTCCGGACGTGTCCAAACGGTGGTTCGGCCAATGAGCGAAATGCCGATGTAGCCCCGAATGGAAAGCGACCCATCATTGTTGAGCCACATTTTACAACTGTAGGTTTTACCCGATTTGGGGTCATAAATAGTGCCGTCGTTCCATTGAGAACCACTGAAGGCAAAATTTTGTAAAATTTCGGTGCCCAACAATTTGCGGTTGCGTTTGGTGGCATCGGGGTTTTTTTCGTCAACGGTGTTGGGGCCTTTTTGAAGCCATACCAGTTTGCCGTAAAAATTGTTTCCCTTTTTAAATATTTCTACGGCGCCGTCTTTTTCTTCGTTCAGCCATTTACCCACAATGGCATCGGCGCTTGCCACAGGAAAAGCCTGGTTTACGGTAATTGCCGTAAATGCAGAAAGCAGCAGCAAAGCAAATGCAATAAGTACTTGTTTTTTCATTTTTAATGCAGTTTTAGTTGTCAATTATAGTGCAATAGTAACGATGCAGGGCGGCTGTTTGTTTTACCAAACCTGGCAAAATTGGCAGTTGTTTTTTGTGTAATGTTGACACTAAACCCTGTGTACATTTTTATCTGCCTACCCTAAAACAACCGCTGCCTCAGCGCCTCATACAGCACAATGCCCGTTGCTACAGATACATTATAGGAGTTAAAACTACCCTGCATGGGTATTTTCACCGTTTCATCGGCCATTTTTACAAATTTGGGGCTTACGCCTTTCCCTTCGGCGCCCATAATAAAAGCTACGGGGCAATTTAAATCTATTTCATGCAGCCATTTGGGGGCGCCAACATCGGTTGCCAGCACTTTTACCCCATTTTGCTGCAGGTAGGTTATGGCCTCGTCTAAAAACCTTACGCGGCAAACCGGCAGAGTATTTAAAGCGCCTGCCGATGCTTTTATGGCTTCGGCGTTTACAATAGCGCTGCCTTTTTGGGGGGTAATAATGCCGTTGGCGCCGGTGCAGGCTGCCGTGCGTGCCATGGCGCCAAAATTGCCTACATCGGTAATGCCGTCGCAAAGGAGTAAAAGCGGCTGCGTGGTGCCGGCATAGGCGGCAGACAGCACATCTTCCAGTTCAAAAGTGGCTATTAAAGAAGCAAAACCGGCAACGCCCTGATGGTTTTTGTTGCCGGTAAGGCGGTTTAACTTTTCGGGCGGAACCATTTGCACGGGCACTTCCAATTGCCGCGCCAGTTGCAGTATGGCTCTAAAGGTATCGGGTGGCAATCCTTTTTGTACAAACAATTTGTCAAATGCCTTGCCTGCCTGAAGGGCTTCCAACACCGGGTGGCGGCCGTAAATAAGGTTATCGGGCAAGGGCAGATTTTGGTGGTTAATAGACATGTAATACAAATTTTGCTGCTAAGGTAGTAATTGAAACGGCAATAAGCCGCCGAAACCGGTAAATTTATGTCCCAACTTATACCGTTTACCTTGCTGTATGTATTTAAAAACCGATAAAATGGCCGTACCTTTGCCCGCCTTTTCCACCTGCCCCATTTAGGGTTTGGGTGTGCTTGTTTTTAAAATTCAAGATTCACAGATATTGTTATGCTAAAGGTTCTCAAATTTGGCGGCACCTCTGTAGGAACCGCCGCACGCATACAAACGGTAAAAGATCTGGTTGAACATGCAGCAACCACGTGCGATAAAGTGGTGGTGGTGGTATCTGCCATGGGCGGCGTTACCGATGCGCTCATAGATACCGCCCGCAAAGCACAGGCAGGTGATGAAACATACCGCGACCAGTTGGACGAAATTTACTACCGCCACCGAAAAGCCGCCGAAGAGTTATTTACTGCCGAACAACTGAAACAGGTACAGCCGTTTCTGAAAGAGCAAACGCGCAACTTAGAAAACCTGCTCTACGGTGTGCTGCTCATAAAAGAGTTGTCGGCAAGGGTGCTGGATACGGTCATGAGCTACGGCGAAACGGTATCGGCATTTATAACAGCGCATTATTTTAAGCACAACCTGCAAATACCGGTTGAACATTTAGACTCAAAACAACTGGTAAAAACCGACAGCAATTTTGGCTACGCCGCCGTTCAGTTTGAGCAAACCAACGCCAATTTGCAACAGGCAACAGGCGGTATAAAAAAAGGAGTGTTTGTTATGGGCGGTTTTATTGCCTCTGACCGCCACAACGTAGTTACCACGCTTGGCCGCGGCGGTTCTGATTATACGGCAGCCATTGCCGGCGCTGCCCTCAACGCCGCTGAAATTGAAATTTGGACCGACGTGGACGGCGTAATGACGGCCGACCCGCGCAAGGTAAAAAAGGCTTTTTCGCTGCTGCAAATGACCTACGAGGAGGCAATGGAAATGTCGCATTTCGGGGCAAAGGTTATACACCCGCCTACCATACAACCGGCGTTGGATAAAAAAATTCCGCTTAGAATAAAAAATACTTTTAATCCTGCGTTTCCCGGCACGCTCATAACCACGCAAACCCCGCCCGATGACCATCCGGTAAAAGGCATTACCTCTATAGCCCAGATAGCGTTGGTTAGTTTGCAAGGCAGTGGGTTAATAGGTGTTACGGGTATTGCCGGGCGGTTATTCAGTGCCTTGGCCAGGCGACGGGTAAACATTATCCTTATTACCCAAGCCTCCTCTGAACATTCTATCTCTTTTGCCATTAACCCGCACGATACCCACAACGCACAAACCGCCATTGCCGAAGAATTTGCCCTCGAAATGCGCTCGCACCTCATAGAACCGCCCAATATTGAAACCGGATTATCGGTAGTGGCGGTTATCGGGTCTAACATGCGCAATTCGGTAGGCGTATCGGGGCGCATGTTCAGGGCGTTGGGTATTAACGGCATCAACATTCGGGCCATAGCGCAAGGCTCATCGGAATTAAATATTTCTACCGTTATCGGCCAGTCCGATGTGAGCAAAGCGCTGAATGCCCTGCACGAGGCGTTTTTTCTGTCAGATACCAAAACCGCCTACCTTTTTATGGTAGGAACGGGGTTAATTGGCGCTACCCTGCTGCAACAAATACAGCGGCAACAGGCACACCTGCTGCAAACCCAATCGCTTGAACTGAAACTGCTGGCCATTGCCAACTCTAAGCAAATGCTGTTTGACGATGCCGGCATAGACCTTGCCCGGTGGAGCGAATTGCTGGCAAGCAACGGGCAAAAAGCCGATTTAAACGCGCTGGTAACTTTTATGCAGCGCCTGAACCTACCCAACAGCATTTTTGTAGATTGCACGGCCAGCCCGCTGCCGGTGCAGCACTACAAAACCATTTTAAGCAGCAATATTTCTATTGTTACGCCCAATAAAATTGCCAATTCGGGCAGTTTTGAAGATTATGCAACTTACCGTGCCATATCGCAAAAAAAGGGGGGTAAATTCCGCTACGAAACCAACGTAGGCGCAGGGCTGCCCATTATTGGCACCCTTACCGATTTGCTGAAAAGCGGCGATGAAGTGCTGAAAATTGAAGCCGTTTTATCGGGGTCTTTGTCGTTTATTTTTAACCATTTCACCCCCGATACGCCGTTTAGCGAAGTAGTGCGCCGCGCACAGGAATTAGGCTACACCGAACCCGACCCGCGCGACGACCTGAGCGGTAAAGATATGGCCCGAAAAGTGCTTATTTTATCGCGCGAAATTGGGCAGGCCATAGAGTTAGATGATATTGCCATTGAAAACATTTTACCCGATGACTGTATAAAAGCGCCTACCGTAGCCGGTTTTTATACTGCCCTTGAAAAACACAACCCGCACTTTGCAAAAATGCAGCAACGCGCCATGCAGGAAGGTAAATGCCTGCGGTTTTTGGCTACCATAGACCAGAGCGGCTCATCGGTATCTTTGCAGGCTGTTTTACCCGATAACCCGTTTTACCAGCTTTCGGGCAGCGATAACATGATTGTGTTTACCACCGCCCGCTACCGCGACCGCCCGTTGGTGGTAAAAGGCCCGGGAGCAGGCGCAGAAGTGACCGCCGCCGGCGTATTTGCCGAAATTATAAGCTTGGCCAACTACCTTAGTTAAGCCTGAAGCGCGGGTAATTAAAATAACAGCCAATTGGTGTTTACTCGTACCAGGTTAGGTGCAGGGGTTGCCCGTTTACCTCAAAAATGTTGCCTTTGTTTGCAAATGCCTGCCGGTTAATGCCCGTGGCAGTAATGTATTGCTGCAAATTGGCGCTAACTGCCTGTTGCATGAGCACAGGAGCGCTTCCGTTTATAATGGCATTTGCGGCGTAAGAACGCAATAAGTTGGCTATATGGTTGGTAAACAAGGCATTGGTGGCAAAAATATCGGCGCCTGCAATGCGGTTTCCGGTTACTGCCAATACGCCCACTATTTGCTTGTTACCGGTAAGTATGGGTTGCAGGTATTGCACATACATATCGGCAAGACGGGTAAAGGCGGTGTTGTTTTCCAAAGCAGTGTATGCCTGCGTGGCGGTTTGTGAGTTTTGCAAAGCGGTGGTGCGGTTTACCACATTCCAAACCTCCTCTTGTACTGCATTCAGTTGAACGGTTTTTCGCAGGTTGGCATCGGCAATACAACTATAATCGGTAAAACAAGGATTTTTGTCATTGTGGTAGCCCCACCGGTTTTTTTCCACACAAAACACGGGTAAAGTGGCAAACCGGGTATTGGGAGGCAAGAGCATGTTTTGGGCAATAACGCGGTCTTGCCGTCCGCCCTTAATTACCTCGCCGGCCATCAGGTAAATGGTATCGGCAGAAAGGTTGGTAATGAAAAGGCGGTCGGTTTGCGCCTCCAATTGACTAAGACGCACAATTTCGGGGTCTAAAATGGCATTGTCAAAAGGGCTGTATATGGCGTTGGTATCGGTAGCGGCAAAGGTATTGGCTTCAAAAACCGGTTCATATCTTTCCAGCAGGCGGTTTTGATTGGGTACAACGGGGTAGTTGTTTTGCATGACCAACAGGCGTGCCGTTTGCGGCTGGGGTTCCTGCTCGGCAATTTGTACCAGCCGGTTTTGCATGGTTTGTTGCAAGGTGGCATAACTGCCGGTATTTTTACTGGCTTCAAAAAAAGAAGTAGTTGCAATAACCGGGTATAATTGCAAATTCTTATAGGTAACGGGTGTGCCCAAAGAAATTTCGGGCAGGGTAAACTGGGCGTATAGCGGCAGGTTGCAGCGCCATACATATCCAAGCAATAACAGCAAAAATATTTTTCTACTCATATTACTAAGTTTAGCCCCAAAAAAACAGTTTGCAGCATTCGGTTCGGGTGGTAACAAAACGCATAAAGCCGCTCTCTAAGTATGCCAACCCCTGCCCAATACATGCCTAATTCAAAATTCGGGCCAGATGTTGCCCGCTCAAAGACAGGCACACAATTCGGTATTTTGCGTTCATAACAATAACTTCGGAAGAGCATAAACCATACGGCACCTTCTGAAACAAATGCCAGAATTTACCCAATAACTGTATGAATTTGGAGTTTGTTTTTATATCTTTCCAAAGTTTTAAACCTCCGAAAAGTTTACTTAAACATTTAATTTTTATGAAGCTTTTGTTTTGGTTATTATGGCTCTTCAACTGCCTGCTAACTATATTTACTGTTATAGCAAAAGGTTTTAGAAACAGTTTTACCGGCAGCACCGACCCTACCGCATGGGTAACGGTGTTGTTTATAATTTGCCTTATAGCAAGCATTGTGTTGCGCTATGTTCTGCAACAACCGGCATGGAGTTGGGTAATGGTGTTGTTGCCAATATTGCTGTTGCTGGCTTGGTATGTACTTGATAATCTGCTGCAATAACATTGCCTCAGTGAGTTTGTGAGGATAAATGCATTGGCGGGGTAAAACACATAAATCGCCCTGCAAGGATGCCGGTTTGTGCCAATAAATCAGCGTGTTAACCACTCCTGCACCCGATGCAAGCAGTTTAAACCCGGTTTATGCCAAAATAGTGTTACCTTTGCTATCTTGCACCGTAAACCAAAACATGCAAAGCACATGACCGAAAAAAATACACCCGATTACCGTTTTATGCTGGAAGCGGTGCGCCTGTCGGAAGAGGCGGTGCAGCAGGGCACCGGCGGCCCGTTTGGGGCAGTGGTGATACAAAACGGGGTTATTATTGCAAGCGGTAGCAACTGCGTTACCACCACCAACGACCCTACCGCCCATGCCGAGGTAATGGCCATTCGGGCGGCTTGTAAGGTATTGGGTACTTTTCAACTTACCGGCTGCGACTTATATACCAGTTGCGAACCTTGCCCTATGTGCCTTGGCGCCATTTACTGGGCTCGCCCCGACCGCGTTTTTTATGCCAATAACCGGCACCAAGCTGCCGCCATTGGATTTGATGACCGGTTTATTTACGATGAAATTACCCTTCCGCCCGAAAACCGCAAAATTCCGTTTATTCAACTGCCTTGCCCCGAAGCCACGCTGTCCTTTACCGCATGGGAAAACAGCGCCAATAAAACAACCTACTAACTAACTTACCGACATGGCAAGCATAACCATATTGGGCGCCGGAAACGTGGGGCAACACTTTGCCAAAGCATTACACCAAGCCGGACATCAAATTGTGCAGGTATATAACCGCACACCCCGCCGGTTGCAGGCGCTTATGCCGTATTTACCCCCAACAACGCAGTTTACCACCCACCTGCAGCAACTGCTGCCCCACAATGGGCTGTACCTTATAGCCGTGGCCGATGATGCCGTGGCTGCTGTTGCACAAACCATGCCTGCCGTGCCCGGGGTAGTGGCGCATACATCGGGCGCAACCCCTATGAGTGTGCTTGTCAAACATCCGCGCAGGGGCATTTTTTACCCGCTTCAAACCTTTACCGCCGCCCATACCGTACATTTTGAACAGGTGCCTTTTTGCATTGATGCCGCGCTGCCCCATGATGCCGAATTTTTGCAGGCCATTGCCCAAACCCTTAGCCCCCGCGTATATGCCATTACCGATGAGCAACGCCGCATACTGCATGTGGCCGCCGTATTTGCCAACAACTTTACCAACCACCTGCTGGCCATTGCCGATGATCTTTGCAAAACAAACGGTGTGCCTTTTGAAATTTTGAAACCGCTTATTGCCGAAACACTTAAAAAAACCGAACAGCAACCACCCCGAAACGTGCAAACCGGACCCGCAAAACGCGCCGATGCACAAACTATTGCACAACATCTTGCGCTGTTGCAAAACCAACCGCACTACCAGCAACTGTACCGCCTGCTATCGGAAAGCATTGGTAAAATGTATCATGGCAATCCATAACACGTTAAATCCCGAATAACAACTGCATTTCCGGTTGTAACCTTCTTTTTGCAGCCAAATATTGAACTTTTACCCCTGTTTGCTGTTTTTTCTCATGCATTCACAATAGCCTGTCTGAACCAACCCCATTTTTCATGTACCAAGTAAAAGTAAATTTTGAACAACCCGATATTGAACCGGTTACCATACAAGCAACGCCCGATATTTCTTTACTGGAAGCCGTTTTGCTCAATAACATACACCTTAACCACAACTGCGGCGGCGTGTGTGCCTGTACCACCTGCCATATCTACGTAAACGAAGGGCAAGATTACTTAGAAGAAATGAGCGAGCGCGAAGAAGATTATGTTGACCGCGCCACCAACCCGCGCCTCGAATCGCGCTTGGCCTGCCAATGCGTATTGCTGGAAGGAAGCGGCAACATAGAAATTACCATACCCAACCAAACCGATATTATTGGTCATGAACACTAAACCCAACAAAAAACGCCACCTGCACCCTACTGTAAAAAAACAAGGAATAAAGATACCCACTCATAATTCATAATTCGTAATCCATAATTCGCAATTCACCATGCCCCTGCAATTAGAAGAACCGCCCATTCATTGGTCAGACTACGAAGACATTGCCATAAAACTGTATGAACGTTTCGGACCCCGTTTCGACGAGGGTAAAATATACCGCATCCGCTTTACCGACCTTTTAGAATGGGTACTGCAAATAGACAACTTTGTTGGCGCCCGCGAAGACTGCAACGAAGGCCATTTAGAAATGATTCAATCTACCTGGGTGTATGAATGGCGCGAAAGCCATGAAGATGATTTGGAAGAGGATGTAGAAGAATAACCCCTCTTACTGCCCGATGTTATTGTATTTTAACCACAGGTAAAACCGACTGGTTTTTGCCTCTTCGGTAAGAACTTTCTACCGCACCACCGCCACCTTACCCCTTGCCAACACCGCGCCGCCCATATTGCCGTTGCCGGTGTCCCCACCGGCGACACAGACCGTATAAAAATACACCGCCGCCGGTAAATGCGCTACCGAAATGGTTTGGCTTGCCCCGCCTGTCGAAACAAACGGGGTTTGCAATACAATTTGACCGGTGAAGGAGTAGAGGGTAATGTTAGTTTCGACTTCGCTCAACGAACGGGTTCACAGGCGCAACGAGCGAGGCAGAAATTGTAAATTGAAAGGTGTTTTGAGCAGGCTTTACCAAAAACCGCTTAACCTACCCCCCATTCAACTTTTTTCGGCTAAACTTTTTGTTTTCTTTGTGGTTATAACAGGGTTAAATATCTTTGCCCTAAAGTAGCAATTTTTCTTGCGCCAAAAAACCAACCAATGAAAACAACTCACTTCCTTTTACTAATACTATTTTGCATGATGCTGGTAGAATGTCGCACGCCGCGCACGGTAGAGAAATCTAACTTAGTGCCGTTTGATTACAAGACGTACCCGGTTTACAACGGTACAGACCTTGGGCTTACCTATACTTCTAAAAACTCGGCGTTTAAAATTTGGGCGCCTACCGCCACAGCGGTTAAACTGAAACTATACGATGCCGGCATAGAAGGCAACCTGCTGAAAGAGTACAACATGGAAAAATCGGGCAATGGAACCTGGGCGGTTGTTGTTCAGGGCGACCAAAAGGGTAAATACTATGCCTTTCAAACCCAAATAGACGGTAAGTGGTTAGAAGAAGTGCCCGACCCCTATGCCAAAGCCGTTGGGGTAAACGGTAAACGCGGCATGGTGGTTGACCTTAAAACCACCAACCCCGCCAATTGGGATAAAGACAAACGCCCGCCATTGAACGGGTTTCAGGATATTGTTATTTACGAACTGCATTTGCGCGATGTTTCTGTAAGCCCCAATTCGGGTATTGAACACAAAGGCAAGTATTTGGGCTTAACCGAAAAAGGCACCAAAAGTCCGCAGGGCGAAAAAACAGGCTTAGACCACATTGCGCAGCTTGGCGTTACGCATGTGCATATTCTGCCCGCTTTTGACCATAACTCCATAGACGAAACCCGCCTTGATGAACCACAATATAACTGGGGTTACGACCCGCTTAACTACAACACGCCCGAAGGTTCTTATGCCACCAATCCCTACGACGGCAGTGTGCGCATAAAAGAGTTTAAAGAAATGGTAAAAGCCCTGCACAGCGCCGGCGTAAGGGTAATTTTAGATGTGGTGTATAACCATACCGGGCTTACGCAAGATTCTTATTTTGAACAATTAGCGCCCGGCTACTACTACCGACAAAACGAAAGCGGCGGGTTTTCAAACGCATCGGCTTGCGGCAACGAAACGGCATCGGAACGGCCTATGGTACGCAAAATGATTGTGGAATCGGTAAAATACTGGGCTTCGGAGTTTCATATTGACGGTTTCCGGTTCGACCTGATGGCTATTCATGATATTGAAACCATGAATCAGGTGCGGGCAGCCTTAGATGCCATTGACCCTACCATTTTTGTGTATGGCGAAGGTTGGACCGGCGGCAGCACTCCCCTGCCCGAAGACCAGCGGCCGGTTAAAAAGTACATTTACCGCGTACCCAAATTAGCCGCCTTTAGCGACGACCTGCGCGACGGGCTGAAAGGCAGCGTGTTTGTACATGATGAAAAAGGCTTTGTAAGCGGCGCCGATGGCAAAGAAGAAACCATTAAATTTGGCATTGTGGCTGCCACCCAGCACCCGCAGGTAAACTATGGCAAGGTTAACTACTCCAGCGCTTATTGGGCCGGCGCTCCAACGCAATGCATTAACTACGTTACCTGCCACGATAACCACACCCTGTACGACCGCCTGCTGCTTTCCAACGCTGCCGACTCTGATGAACAACGCCTGCTGATGCACCGTTTGGCCAATACCATTGTGCTAACCTCGCAGGGCATACCGTTTTTGCACGCCGGCGAAGAAATGACCCGAACCAAAAACGGCGTGGAAAACTCCTACAAATCGCCCGATGCCATTAACCAAATTGACTGGCACCGAAAAACGCAATATAAACAACTGTTTGATTACCACTGCGCCCTTATTGCCCTGCGTAAGGCTCACCCCGCTTTCCACATGCCTACTACCGAAATGCTGGCGCAAAACCTGCATTTCCTTACCATTAACCAGCCCAATGTGGTGGGCTACACCTTAGACAACAACGCCAACGGCGATAAATGGAAATCTATTTTGGTGCTGTTCAACGGCAACCACGACAAAGAGTCCGAAATTACCCTGCCCGAAGGCGACTGGAAAATTGTAGTGAACGATTGGACGGTTGACCTGAAGGCCAAAAAGAAAATGAAAGGCAAAAAAGCAACCCTGCCGCCCATATCGGCGCTTATATTGGCCGAAGAATAACCCCAACCAACTTAGGTAAGGGCTTAAAAATTGCCCTATGCCGGGGTACACTGCCACCCTAAACCAAACCCACCTGCTGCATGGATCCCGAAAAAATCGTATTCCGGAAAGTGCGCAATATGAGCGAAACCTTAAGCGCAGCCAATGTGTTTATAAGGCAAAACATTGTACTGCTTACAAAAGGAATTGGCATTATTGCCATGCCCTTTTTTTTAACTGGCTTAGTGGGCTATTATGTTGTTTTGGCAGTGGTAATTGGTGCAAGTTCTAATTTTAGCCAGGGGTTTGAAGCAATGGGCATTTCTTACCTGTTTTCGGTGCTGGTGATGCTGGGGGCAGTGGTATTGTTGGCAGTTATTTATGAACTGCTTATTTTGTACATAAAACGGCCCGATTACGGGCAAATAACGGTAAAAGAACTGGCCGGGCAGGTTTACCGCAATATAGGCATTTACCTTTCTACCACTTTTTTCTTGTATGTGCTGCTGGTAGTGGCAATTTTTGCACTTGCATTGGCGCTGGCAGCAGGCATGGCAATGGTATTTGGCCTGGCCGATTTAACCCCTGTGCTGGGTGTGTTGGGCAGTATAGTCCTGCTGATGCTGCTTACCTACCCGTTTGTGGCGCTGTCTTTTATTTACATAGTCAGGCTGGTTGAGCGAAAAGGTTTCATTGCATCGGTAAAGCGCTGTTTTGAGCTAATTTCGGGCAACTGGCTTTCTACTTTGTGGCTGTACACCATTACCTTGTTCATTTCGTTTTCTATAACCGGTTTAATTCCTACCTTTATTACCGGCGGCGCCATTTTTCTAATTGATATGTTTTCATGGGACGAAGCCCTGTTTCTGATACCGGTGCTTGGATTGCTTTATACCATTGTGGCAGTTATAGTAAATGTGGTTGCCATGGTGGTAATTGCCCTGCGCTACTTTAGCATTGTAGAGCAAAACGAGGGTATAGGCCTGATACGAAAAATTGATTTAATTGGCAGTTTTACCACCAACCCAACGGCGGGAAGCTAACCGGCAAAACGCCTATTCTTACCAAATAACCGGCATGGCATTTTGCCCGGTTTAAACTATTGCAAGGCTATTTCACCAGCCTGAAACAAACATGCGGCGGCTTGCCCTGTTTAAAATCTTCGGGCAGGGTTTTGGCGGTTATATCGTCAATTTGGGCAGCCCGAAGAAGGGAAAAATCGGGTTTAAAGCGGCGGTAATTGGTAGAAAAATACAGCACACCGTTTTTTTCTATGAGTTGCAGCACTTTACCAATAAGCGCTGCATGGTTTCTTTGCACATCAAAAATGCCTTTCATACGCTTGCTGTTAGAAAAAGTAGGCGGGTCGAGCACCACCAACCCGAAAGGCGGCAATTTTGGCGGCGGTTGGTTAATCCATTGCAGCACATCGGCCTGCGTGTAGCGGTGGGTTTGCTGAATAAAACCATTGAGCCGCATGTTATCCTGCGCCCATTGCAGGTAAGTAGCCGACATATCGAGTGTAAGCGTTGAGTCCGCACCGCCGGCGGCAGCATACACGGTAAAAGAGCCGGTATAGGCAAAGAGATTTAAAAAATGCCGGTTTTGTGCTTCGGCGGCTACCATGCCGCGGGTAATGCGGTGGTCTAAAAACAAGCCGGTATCTAAATAATCGGTGAGGTTTACCATCAACCGAAGCCCGTTTTCTTCCACAATAAGCCGGCTTTGCCTGTCCGAAATGCGTTCATATTGCTGGCTGCCTTTTTGCTGCTGCCGTTGGCGCAGGTAAACATCTTGCGGTTGCAAGTCTAATACGCGGCAGCAGGCCAACACACACTGCTGTAACCACTCGGCTTGTTCGGCATCGGTACGGGCATTGGCGCGTTCAAACTCGGCAAAATACACTTTATTTCCGTACAAATCTATGCAAAACGGAAATTCGGGTATATCGCGGTCATATAGGCGGTAGCACGTAATTTCTTCGCGCTTTGCCCATTTTTTAAGATGCCGGTAGCGTTTGGCCAGCCGGTTTTCAAACATTTCAACGTGTTGCATGTATAAAGTTGAGGCAGATTGCTTTTTGTATGGGCAATACCGGTGCAAATTACCTTAAAAATCGGTAAAATTGCAAAACAAATACTCAAACAAGCAGGCTGCCGGTTACTATCGGGCTGCTTTTTTCCAATTCAAACAAAATTAGCCAATGTTGCATTTCCGCATTTTAATTTTATTACTCTTTATTTTCCTTACGGCCTCCTGTTCAGATGAAACAAAGCCTATATCGGGTTATTTTACCACTCTTTCCTACAACGTTGCCGGCCTGCCCGAAGGCATTTCCTCATCGCACCCGGCATTATATACCTCGCTTATAAGCCCGCTGCTCAATGAATTTGACGTAGTGCATGTGCAGGAAGACTTTTGTTACCACGACTCGCTGCTGCTCTACAACACGCACCCCTATGTTACCCAGCCCATGCCCTGTGTGCCCAATGGCGACGGGCTGAATACGTTTTCCGATTTCCCGATACAGAACCTGATACGGCAGGCGTGGGTAGATTGTTTCGGGCCCGATTGCCTTACACCAAAAGGGTTCAGCTATTCGCAAATTGAAATTTTAAACGGCGCGTTCATTGATTTTTACAACGTACACTGCGATGCCGGCAGCACTGATGAGGATTTTGAAGCCCGAAGAAGCAATATAAGGCAATTGTGCAATTACATTCAAGTCCATTCGCAAGGGCAGGCCGTAGTAGTAATGGGCGATTTTAACAGCCGCTATACCCGCGAAGCCGATACCATACGGGCATTTGAGGCGCTGGGCTTTACCGATGTTTGGGTGCAACTGGTAAGAAACGATAGCATACCTGCCTATGGCGAAAGTCTGAAAGATTGCCAACCCCTTGAAAGCGGTTATAATTGTGAAGGTATTGACAAAATTTTTTACCGCAGCAGTTCCCAAATTGAACTCCTGCCCGTTGAATTCAGGCGGGGCGATGACAACCGGTTTACTTTAAATGGCATTGACTCGTTACCCTTGTCTGACCATTTACCGCTATTTTGTCGATTTCATTTCAACATATACAATCAATAAACCGGGCACAAAAAAAACAGCAACCTGCCTGTTAAGGCAAATTGCTGTTTATAAACTTAAGCACAAGTATAATTTAACTATACTAACAATCTTGTTCTATGGTTACGGGTTGTTCGGCTTTGGTAATGTGTCCCGGGCAACCATAGCCTCTGTGGCAAGAGGTAAAAAGCGTAAACACGAAAAGCAAACCGAGCGTTGCTGCGCCCATTTGTTTTGCAAAAGAAAGTCTTTTCATTACTAATCGGAAAATTTATGGTTAATAAAACTATTTCAAAAACGATATTAACTTCCTGTTTAGTGTATAACCAATCATAAAACATTTTGGTTTTAAATTGGCTGCTTTACCGTTGTTTTTGCCTTACTTTGCAGCAATATTTACAATACCCTGTATGAAAATACACTTCATTGCCATTGGCGGAAGCATTATGCACCAGTTGGCCATAGCACTGCAACAACAAGGATACCAGATTACCGGTTCTGATGATACAATATTTGACCCTGCAAAAACCAATTTGTTTAATGTGGGTTTATTGCCCGATGAATTTGGGTGGTTTCCCGAAAAAATAAACGCCTTGCCCGATGCCGTTATTTTAGGGATGCACGCAAAAAAAGACAACCCCGAACTGCTGCGGGCACAACAATTGGGCGTACCGGTGCTTTCTTACCCCGAATTTATTTACCGGCATGCGCAAGATAAAACGCGCGTGGTCATTGGCGGCAGCCACGGTAAAACTACCATAACTTCTATGGTAATGCATGTTTTGCGCCATTTCGGGGCAGATTTCGACTATGTTGTAGGCGCAAAATTGCCCGAATTTGCAGAATCGGTGCGGTTAAGCGCATCGGCAAAGGTCATTGTAATTGAAGGTGATGAGTATTTGTCATCTCCGGTTGACCTTAAACCCAAGTTTTTGTACTACCGACCTCATATTGCCCTCCTTAGCGGCATTGCCTGGGACCACATGAATGTGTTTCCAACTTTTGAAACATACCTGCAACAATTTACCCTCTTTGCCCAAACCATTGAACCCGGCGGCACATTGGTATATAATGCCGAAGATGACAACCTGCGCCATATTGCACAACAACACCCGCAACTAAACCTGCTGCCCTACCAAACCCCGCCTTACCGGGTAAACCCGCACAATGATAGCTGTCAACTGCAATGGAACGGAACAGATATACCGTTGCAAATTTTCGGGCAGCACAACCTGCAAAACCTTATGGGGGCAAAAAACGTTTGCAACTGCCTGCAAATACCCGATGAACAGTTTTTTGAAGCCATTTCGGGTTTTACCGGCGCTGCCCGCCGCCTCGAATTGGTGGCAAAATCGGCCCGATGCAGTGTGTATAAAGATTTTGCCCATGCACCTTCAAAGGTAAAAGCCACTACCCACGCCCTTAAATCGCTGCACCCCGGCCGCAGCCTCATAGCCTGCCTCGAACTACACACCTACAGCAGCCTTAACCACCACTTTTTGCCCCAATACCACCATACCCTGCAAAACGCCGACATGGCCATGGTTTTTTACGACCCCCAAACCCTTGCCATAAAACAACTGCCACCCCTGAAACCGCAAGAAATACAGCACTATTTTAACCACCCCAACCTGTTGGTCTTTACCAACCCCACAGACATGGAAAACCAACTCCTGCAAACCAATTTTGAACAAACCGACCTGCTTTTAATGAGTTCGGGTAATTTTGGGGGTATTAATATTGCCAATATTGCTAAATTTGCAACCGGAAATACTTTATAAAGCGCCGTTTCCGGTTTTTTGCCGGTTTTTACCCCGCTTTACCACTTTAACAATGCCTCTTATGCTTACATTACACAAACCTTTGGCCTTTTTTGACATAGAAACCACCGGGGTAAACTTGGCCACCGACCGCATTGTGGAAATCAGTATCCTAAAACTGATGCCCAACGGCGACAAAAAAATTAAAACCCTGCGACTAAACCCCACCATACCCATTCCTATACAGGCATCACAAATTCATGGCATTTACGATGCCGATGTAAAAGATGCCCCCACTTTTGAACAGGTAGCCTCTGAACTGTATGAGTTTTTGAAAGACAGCGATATTGCGGGCTATAACTCCAACCAGTTTGACGTGCCCATACTTACCGAAGAATTTTTGCGGGTCAATATTGACTTCAGAAACGAAAAACGAAAGTTTATTGACGTTTTCAGAATTTTTCAGAAAATGGAGCGCCGCGACCTGGCCGCCGCCTATAAATTTTACTGCAACAAAGACCTGCAAAACGCCCACAGCGCCGAAGCCGATGTGCTGGCCACCTACGAAGTTTTATTGGGACAGCTAAACCTGTACCAAGACACCCTGGCGCCGAATGTGGACTACCTGCACGAGTTTTCATCTGACCAAACTTTTGTCGACTCGGGCAGAAGGCTTATTCGCGAAGACGGAATTGTAAAGTTTAACTTTGGCAAACACAAAGGCCGACCCGTAGAAGACGTGTTTAAAGATGAACCCCAATACTACGACTGGATAATGAAAAGTGATTTTATGCTCGATACCAAGCAAAAAATTACCGAAATTAAACTGAGCATGAAATTTAAAATAAGCCGGTAGAGTTTTACCTTCACAACGCTTTTTAAAACACTCTCAACTCCTTCTGCCTTGTCCGACAGTATTGTGCTCATACCTACCTATAATGAACGGGAAAACATTGCCACCATGGTAGAAAAAGTTTTTTCGCTGGACAAAGATTTTCACCTGCTCATTATTGACGACAACTCACCCGACGGCACAGGGGGTGTGGTAAAGCAACTCATGTCTGAAAAATACGCGGGGCGCCTGTTTCTTGAAGAGCGGCAAGGAAAACTGGGTCTTGGAACCGCTTATATTCACGGCTTTAAATGGGCCTTGCAACAAAACTACCAATATATTTTTGAAATGGATGCCGATTTTTCGCACAACCCCGATGATTTACCCCGCCTGTATGATGCCTGTGCATCGGGTGGCGCCGATATTTCCATCGGGTCGCGTTATGTAAAAGGCGGGCAGGTAGAAAACTGGCCGTTCGACCGCATCCTGCTTTCGCGCTGTGCCTCTGTTTATGTGCGCATGGTTACCTGGATGCCCGTACACGATACCACGGCCGGCTTTGTTTGTTATACCCGAAAAGTGCTGGAAACCCTTAACCTCAACAAAATAAGGTCGGTAGGCTACGGATTTCAGATTGAAATGAAATTTGCCGCATGGCGTTTGGGCTTTAAACTTACCGAAGTCCCCATTACGTTTACCGACCGCATTCACGGCGTTTCAAAAATGAGTACCGGCATTTTTAAAGAAGCGGCATTGGGCGTGCTGAAAATGAAATGGCAAAGTTTTTTCAGAAACTATGCACGAACCCTGCCCCCGGTAACCGGGTAACCAAAACCTAATTGAAACCAAAATATTTACCAAAATAAATAAAATATGAGCCTGATAACCGACATTAAAGCAAGACAAATTCTCGACTCTCGCGGCAACCCCACCGTGGAAGTAGATGTAATTACCGAAAACGGTATTACCGGCCGTGCAGCAGTGCCTTCGGGCGCTTCTACCGGCAAGCACGAAGCTGTTGAACTGCGCGACAACGACACGGCCGTTTTCCTTGGTAAAGGCGTGCTGAAAGCTGTTGAAAATGTGGACCGCATTTTTAATGAACTGGAGGGTATGAGCGTTTTTGAGCAATCGGAAATTGACGCCATTATGTGTGATTTAGACGAAACCGACAACAAAAGCAACCTGGGGGCCAATGCCATTTTGGCTGTTTCCATGGCAGTGGCAAAAGCAGCAGCCCAAGAAAGCAAACAACCTCTTTACCGCTACTTAGGCGGGGTAAATGCCACTACGCTGCCCATACCGCTTATGAATATTTTGAATGGCGGCGCTCATGCCGATAACAGCATTGATTTTCAGGAGTTTATGATTGTACCCGTTGGGGCCGATTTTTTTTCCGATGCACTGCGTATGGGTGCCGAGGTGTTTCACCATCTTAAAAAGGTGCTGCACGGTAAAGGCTACTCTACCAACGTGGGCGATGAAGGCGGCTTTGCCCCTAATATTAAATCGAACGAAGAAGCCATTGAAACCGTGCTGCACGCCATTGAAAAAGCAGGTTACCGCCCCGGCGAAGACATGATGATTGCCCTTGACGCTGCATCATCGGAATTTTATGACGAAAAAACCGGTTTGTACTGCTTTAAAAAATCTACCGGCGATAAACTCACTTCGCACGAAATGGTGCAGTACTGGAGCGAATGGGCAAAAAAATACCCCATTATTTCTATGGAAGATGCCATAGCCGAAGACGATTGGGAAGGCTGGCTGCAACTTACCGAAAAACTGAGCGACAAGGTGCAATTAGTGGGCGACGACCTGTTTGTGACCAACGTTGACCGTCTTGCCGAAGGCATTGAAAAAGAAATTGCCAATGCCATTCTTATAAAGGTAAACCAAATTGGCACACTTTCTGAAACGTTTAACTGTGTGCGGCTGGCAACCCGCTACGGCTACAACAGCATTATCAGCCACCGTTCGGGCGAAACCGAAGATACTACTATTGCCGATATTGCCGTAGCCCTCAACACCGGTCAAATTAAAACCGGTTCGGCTTCCCGTTCAGACCGTATTGCCAAGTACAACCAACTGCTGCGCATAGAAGAAGAATTGGGCGGCGGCGCGGTTTACCCCGGCAAATACTATCGTTTTGTGTAAACCTGTTTTCTTTTTTACTTGAACACCCCCGGCAAACAGGTTGTTTGTTGGGGGTGTTGCTGTTTTGCACAAAGGCTGCAATGCTTATTTGCGTACTTTCGGGGGTTAAAACGGCACTTCCTCATCATCTATGCTACCTCCGTTATTGTAGCCGGTTCTGGATCCCCTAATAATAATATCGCCAATGGGTTCTACTTCGTTGCCTTTTACAGGGTCAATTTCCAGGTTTTCAAACTTCACATGCTGCCCTATGAATTTCAGTTTCACGGTATCGAGCGGGCCGTTGCGGTGTTTGGCAATAATAACCTCGGCAATTCCGCGGGTGGGTTGCTGGTCGGCGTCGTACTCCAGCCCGTAATATTCGGGACGGTACAAAAACAGCACCAAATCGGCATCTTGTTCAATGGCTCCCGATTCGCGCAGGTCTGCCAGTTGCGGGCGTTTATCGCCGCCTCTGGTTTCTACGGCGCGGCTTAGCTGCGACAAAGCAATAACCGGCACATCTAACTCTTTGGCAATGGTTTTAAGCGTGCGCGAGATGTTGCTGATTTCCTGTTCCCGGTTAAAGTTCTTTTTATCGGCACTGGTTCCGCTCATTAATTGCAGGTAGTCTATAATGATAAGTTGTATATCGTGCTGCATTTTAAAACGCCTGCATTTGGCCCGAAGTTCAAAGAGGTTAATGGCGGGCGTATCGTCAATAATAAGGGGCGCTTCCGAAAGGCGGTCAACCCTTGAGGTAAGTTGCACCCACTCATAAGGCTGTAAATCGCCGCGTCGCAGTTTTTCAGATGCCAGGCCGGTTTCGGCAGAGATAAGCCTGTTTACCAATTGCAGTTTCGACATCTCGAGTGAGAAGACAGCTACCGGCCGTTTAAAATCTACCGCCGCATTTCTTGCTACCGATAGTACAAAAGCCGTATTGTGTGTAACTGTCATGTCTTCCAATAAAAACAGCCTGTTCCCGTCAATTTCAAAACCATAATAATCATCAACCTTATCAAACTCAACGGTGATTCCTGTATGTCTCCAATCAACAATAGATTTTCTTGTTCTTGCTTTTTTTCTTTCAATGCGGGTGGGAATTTTTTCAATATCACCACTTATCCTAACTCTAAAAGCATCAGATTCAAAATTGCGCTCTGTTATTTGCGCTATTTCCTTTACAAGTGAAGTTTTAAAACCAAGTGAATCGCATAGAAATTTGACATCGCGGGCAAGTCGCCCATTTTTCTGGGTAATTTCATAAACATTAAATTCCTTATTGTAATGCCCGTCAGAATCAATTAATCCCGCAAGTAATTGCAACCTGTTTTCACTTGTGTTTGCAAGATATATATGAGGTATATGCTTATTCTCAAGCAGGTTTAACCCACGCAGTTGACCTTGTATAGAAAAGAACTTTTGTTTTCCACGCATGTTTTTAGTTATAGCATAGTTTGGTGTTTTGTTTTTCTGGTTGTCTTCCACTAATTCCAGTTCCAACTCTTCAGCATACACACCAAGAAAGTCTATTATTTCGTTGTCGGTGTTTGTAATTCGTGAACTATATGAATGACCGTCACCAAGCCATAACCCAAGGAAATAGGGATTAACTGGCAGTGGCTTCTCATCAAACTCAACAGAAACTTTATAACCCTTGTAATTAGTTTTAAATTTCTCGGATTGTTGTAAATATTCACGCACGGCAATATTAAGAACATCACCATGTTTATGATTGGCTCCACTGCGGCTTCTCTTCAATGAAAGAATATGCGATTCATTTACCCGGTATGAAATACCATGATTTTGATGTATCCAATACATATTCTCTCTTCCTGTGTTTATTCCCAACACAGTTCTTGGGGTTGAATCATCACCCATCAGCAAATCGCCAGCTATTATATCTTCAACATTTTTCAGTGTACCATCATACATCAATACTTTGGTGCCCTTTCCAAGGCATTTGCCCATTGCCGGCCTTGCTGCTATAATGATCAAATCGGACTTTTGCCACCCCGATGTAAGGCGGTCTAAGGCCGGAAAACCCGTTGGCACGCCGGTAAGTCCTTCGGTATTGTGTTCTTTAAGCGTTTCTAAGTTTTTAATAGCCTGAGCAATGAGGGTGTTCATTTTGTCGTAGCTCCGGCGCAGGTTTTGTTCGGTAATGGAGAACAAAGATTGTTCGGCAGTGTTGAGCAGGTCAAACACATCGGTTGTTTCTTCGTAGGCATTTTGCACTACCTGCGTGGAAGATTTGATGAGTTCACGCAAAATAAATTTTTCGGAAATAATACGGGCGTGGTGTTCAATATTGGCAGCAGTAGCCACGCGGTTGGTAAGTTTAGAAACATAATACGGGCCGCCGGCCGCTTCCAATTTACCGTTTTTACGCAGTTGTTCGCAAACCGTAATAATATCAATGGGTTGTGCCTTGCCAAACAGGTCGTATATGGCCTGGTATATATGGCGGTGTGCTTCAAGGTAAAAACTATCGGGTTTAAGTATGTCTATAATTTCGGCCACGGCATCGCGGTCAAGCATCATACCACCCAACACCACTTCCTCCAGGTCGAGCGCCTGCGGTGGTACTTTATCAAATACAAAACTCGATAAATCGGTTTGGTTTCGGCCGGTATTGGTTTTGTTTCGCGGCGATTTAAGGTTTTCGTCTTGTTCGGGCATGACAATGATTTTTGGGGTGGCAGGGCCGGGGTTTAAAAAATATGGTTAGTTTTATTGCCTCCAAAGGCAGTAAGGTAATAGCTATGGGTTGCTTATAGAACATAAACATAAAACACGGGGCATTTGGTGCACTTGCAACAACTGTTTTTACGTAAACGCAAAAAAAGCGTTTTTGACTTCACCCATGGTTTTTTAAATTTTATGCAACCGGGGCATAACTGCCCAAACCGGTTTGGTGCAGCATGATACATCTGCTTTTTCCTATCGGATTGGTATGCAAATATACCGGTAAAAACGGTAAAAACTGCCATTTTCGGCCAACTATAAATATCCACAAGACAAAGCCAGAGTAGGTAAGGGTTTGGAGCAAAACTTGGTGTTTTAGGTCTTTTTTTCCACCGCTCAAGATAGTTATCCACAGGGTTTTCCACTTTATGACAATTCAAAAATTGCCCTGTTAATAACTTTGTTAATAATTTTGGCACTCCTGTTAGTAAATTCGGGTGGTAAAATTTGCAAGTTCAAAGCAAATTGATATTATGTTAACCAACTCATTATCAAGTATTTACGAAGTAATAATTAACTCAACTTATAATTAACAGGTTTACAGCCTTTTTACCCGTTGCTCTGCGGCTACGGTTTCCTAACCTGTTATCCACAGGTTATACACAGAGCGGCTTGTTATTTATCCACATTTTTTACACAAATTGCTTACAAATAAAGGGCTTACCGCGCGGGGGCTTATGCAAGTAATCAAACAGGGTAAAAGTTGGAAACGGTTGCCCTTGCAGTATTTACAATAGCACCGGATATGATGCTCTATATTACCCCGAAGCAACAGTTTGCCGGCAAGGGTGTTAAAACAACAACACCCCCGGATATGATTAATCCGGGGGTGTATTGTTGAGGAGAAAGTTGAGATCCTATTTTTTTGAGCATCGGGGGTTACCACCAATACGGCAGCGGGTCGGGTAACTTGTTAAAGGGGTTGGTTTCGCCAATTCCTATGGCCAAAATGCCTTTTACTACTTTACCGTCTGCTGTGGGTATAGCCAATGCATAAAAATGAGCGCTGCCGGGGTCGGTATAACTTTCGGGTGTGCCGGTTGGGGTAATGGTAACGGGTTTAAGGTCGTCGCGGAGCATGTCCTCCAATTTCATGAGTTGAAAATCATCGGAAATAACCGCTTTAAATTTGGCCTGTGCGCCCGGAATTTGCAGGGTATTGTCGCCGGTTTGCAAACTGAATTGGGCTGTTTGGTTGCCCACCTGAAAGAAGCCGTACAGAGCATTGCTTTTGGGTCCGTTGATGCTCATAGGCATTTTGGCATTACTTTTAGGTCCGTTTATGCTCATGGGCATTTTGGCATCGGCATTGTTGTTATTACCATTTTTTCCGTTTATACTCATAGGTTGCGCCTGTATGGACAATGATACTAAAACAAAGAGAGAGAGAACTGCAATTTGAATGCTGTATGTTTTCATGGTGTTTCTTGTGTTTTACAATGTTGAATAAGTTGTTTTTAAAAGAGAATTGTTTGTTTTTTAGTGAGCCTATTAATATCGGGTAGCCCAGTTGCCAACAGAGCCATCGGCATATTTGTAGAGTGCGCCGCTGCCGTTGGGCCAGTTGTTCATAATTTTCATGGTAAGGTCATGCCCAAAGGAGTTGGTAATGTTGTTAGTGCTGGCAATGTTACCAACGGTAGAAACGGCCATTTGTTGTGCTACTGCATCGGCATATCCGCTTGCCAGCGCCTGTTGGTAAACTGCTTGTCCCTGCGCAATCAGTTGGGCTTCAATTACTTTGGCGTTGGCGTTGGCATCTGCAATAATTTGGTTAAACAGTTGCATGTACTGGGTATAGGTTTCTTCATAAGTGCGGTTTACCATGTCCATTAACTCGTTGTAGTAGCGCTGTTCATCAATTTTTTGCTGATCCATAATTTGCTGGGCATCTTGCATACTTTGGTTGTAGGTGTTGTCGTAAGTTTGGTTTACGGTGTTCATCAGGTCGTTGTACATTTGTTGCGCTTCGGGGGTTTGCGACCAATCGTAATCCTGAGCCTGTACGTTGGCGTTAAAAACGAAAGAACCTAATACAAAAACAACTGCGGCGGCGAGAGAAAAGAAACTGGTTTTCATAGTGCAATTTTTTAAAAAAGTTTTGAAAAATGTTTTTTGTTTTGTTTGATGATGCAAAGATACAGTACGCCAATGCCCCCTAACGAACCAAAAAAAACCTGTTTTTCAAGTTTTACTGAACCCGAAAACAAAACAATTTTTTTTCCAACTTCTTGATTTTCAGTAGGTTACAATATAAGCGAGGTAAAAATCAGGCGCATTTTCTGAGGGTGATTTTTCTTGAAAAAATTGCTTTTTATCCCATAAAATGGTCAGAAAACAATACTTTACAGCCCCATCCAAATGTCTATAACCGACCCGAACGGAACTTTTTGCCGTTTTACCCGCTTACTTTTGCCAGATAAATTGTTATAGTTTGTAACTTTGCTTCAACCCAAACAAACACATAATCAACTCACCCAAATTACCTAAGTCTTGACAAATAAACGAAACAAAAAAAATGGGGGTACCAAACGCCCCCAATCTTTAGAACAGCGCATTTTGCAAATATTTACCAACAACCCTGCCTATGCCTATGGCTACAAAGCCATACACAGCAAGGTTGGCCGGCGCTCTTATGAGGCCGAAGAAATAGTAGAAGCGGTCAACAACCTTTGCCAAAAAGGCCAAATTACCCGCAACAAAGGCAACCGCTTTAAGCTAACCCCCGGTAAAGATGGGGAACCGGCCGGCAAGGAAACCGCAAAATCGGGCAATACCTCCCGCAAACTCATTGAAGGAACGGTTGATATGACCAGCACCGGCAATGCCTACATTGTATCAGAACACTCTGAACGCGATATTTATGTGCCGGCCGCCAGATTAAAAGGCGCATTTGACGGCGACCGCGTAAAAATTCGCGTAGGTATGCGCCGCGGCAGCCGCCGGCCGGAGGGTGAGGTGGTAGAAATTGTTGAGCGCAGCAAATCGGTCTTTACCGGTATAGTAAAAATATCTTCCAAATTTGCCCTTTTTATTCCCGATACCAACCTGCCCCTTAACCTCTACCTGCCCATGTCAAAAATAAACGGGGCAAAAGATGGCAATAAAGTGCTGGTGCGCATTGCAGAATGGAGCGAAGATGGTAAAAAACCCATTGCCGAAGTTGTGGAAGTATTGGGAATGCCGGGCGAAAACAACGCCGAAATGCTGTCTATTGTGGCAAACCGAGGCTTTCCGCTGCAATTTCCGGAGGATGTTGTAGAACAGGCCGAAAAAATACCCGATGCCATTGACCCCGAAGAAATTGCCCGCCGGCGCAGTTTTAAAGGCATTACCACCTTTACCATTGACCCTGTTGATGCCAAAGACTTTGACGATGCCCTGTCTGTACAACAACTGCCCAATGGCAACTGGGAAATTGGCGTACATATTGCCGATGTTACCCACTACGTAACCGAAGGCACTGCTCTTGACAAAGAAGGCTATAAACGCGCAACATCGGTTTATTTGGTTGACCGCGTAATACCTATGTTTCCCGAAAAACTCTCCAACTTAGTTTGCTCGCTTCGCCCCAATGAAGACAAGCTCTGTTTTTCGGCCGTTTTTGAAATGACCAACGAGGCCGAAGTGGTAAAACAATGGTTTGGCAAAACCGTTATCCACTCTATACGCCGCTTTCACTACGCCGAAGCACAGGATATTTTAGATACCGGAAAAGGCGATTTTGCCGCCGAACTGCAAACCTTGAACAACCTGGCCAAAATACTGCGCAACAAACGCATGACTGCAGGATCTATTGACTTTGGCAGCGACGAAGTGAAATTTGTGCTTGATGAAACCGGCAAACCCATAGAGGTGATGGTAAAGGTAATGCACGACAGCAACCGCCTTATTGAAGATTTTATGCTGCTGGCCAACCGCTCGGTAGCAACTTTTATAAACACACGTCCGGAAAAGGTGCCGTTTGTAAACCGCACCCACAACCTGCCCGATATTGAAAAACTGGTTGAATTTAAACGATTAGCCGCCGATTTTGGCTATGAATTGAAAATTGATACTCCCGAACAAATTTCGCAATCGCTCAACCAACTGCTGCAACAGGTACAAGGACAACCCGAACAGCACCTGCTGGAAACCCTTGCCATACGCTCTATGGCAAAAGCGGCCTACTCTACCCACAACATTGGACATTACGGACTGGCTTTTACCCACTACACGCACTTTACCTCGCCCATAAGGCGCTACCCCGATGTAATGGTACACCGCATTCTGAACCAATATCTCACCGACAAAACCACCCTTAACCGCAATCTGGATGAACTGGAAAAAAAATGTGAGCATACCTCTATTATGGAACGCAAAGCCATGGAAGCCGAGCGCGAATCGGTTAAATACAAACAGGTTGAATACCTGTCGGAACGGCTGGGGCAGGAGTTTGAAGGGGTAATTTCGGGCGTGGCCAATTTTGGTTTTTGGGTTGAACTTTCAGACAATAAATGCGAAGGACTGGTGCGCATAAGCTCTGTTATTGACGACACCTACTTTTTTGATGAAAAACAGCATGCCTTTGTTGGCTATAACAAGGGTAAACGCTATCAACTGGGCGCAAAAGTTCGCGTGCGCGTAGTAAGCACCGATTTGCTGGCCCGCACCATAGATTTTGAAGTGGCGTAGCAGCCCATAAAAACAACCCGAAAAATTGCCCTCTATTTGCAAGCACGCATCATTTTTACAAAACTGTTACCCGTTTGGTAAAACCAGTACTTCTGCCTGTGTGTTTATGCGGTAAGCGTTGTATGGGCAGGTAGCTTGTAGAAAGTAGCTGGTAGAAAGTAAAAGGTAGTTGGTAGCAGGTAGAAAATACCTTATACCTTATACCCTATACTTTATACCCTATACCCCAAAAAAACATTTAATCCATGAATTACACAAAATCGGAACAACTGTACAAACAGGCACTGCAATATTTTCCGGGCGGGGTAAACTCGCCGGTAAGGGCGTTTAAATCGGTTGGCGGAACACCCATATTTATGGAACGCGGCAACGGCTGCCGCATATACGATGCCGATGGCAACGAGTACATTGACTTTTGTTGCTCATGGGGTCCGCTCATTTTGGGGCATAACCACCCTCAAGTACGAAGCAAAATTATGGAAGCCGTAGAAAAAGGCACCTCCTTTGGCACACCGGTGCAGTATGAGTTAGACCTGGCAAGCCTCATTTTGCAAAACCACCGTTTTATAGAAAAACTACGCTTTGTAAGTTCGGGCACTGAGGCCGTTATGTCTGCGGTTCGGTTGGCAAGGGGCTATACCGGCAAGAGCAAGGTGATAAAATTTGAAGGTTGCTACCATGGTCATGTTGACCACCTGCTGGTAAAAGCCGGCTCGGGGTTAGTAACCTTTGGCGAGTCATCATCGGCAGGTGTGCCCGATGCCTTTGCCCGCGAAACCATTGTAATACCACTCAACAACCGCCTTGCGCTGGAGCAGGCTTTTCTTATGCACCCCAATCAGGTGGCGGCGGTAATCATAGAACCCATACCCGCCAACAACGGGCTGCTGCTGCAAGATACCGCCTATTTGCAATTGCTGCGCACTTTATGCACCCAACACAATGCCCTGCTTATTTTTGATGAGGTCATATCGGGTTTTAGAGTGGGTTTTGAAGGTGCGGCCGGCTATTACAACATTCAGCCCGATATTATAACCTTTGGTAAAATTATTGGTGGCGGAATGCCCGTAGGTGCTTACGGAGCCAGTAAAGAAATTATGCGTTTTATTGCCCCCGACGGGCCCGTTTACCAAGCCGGAACCCTATCGGGCAACCCCGTAGCCATGGCCGCCGGCGCTGCACAACTGCAACAATGCCTTCAGCCCGGTTTCTATGAAAACCTTCAAACCAAAACACAGGCATTTGTACAATATATTAACCAACATTGCTCCTCTAAAGGCTATGAGGTGCAGTTGTTTGCCATAGGCTCTATTTTCTGGATTGCCTTTACCCGAAGCCCCCACGTATATAGCGCAGACCAGATTGACGCCGCCAAAATGGACTCTTTTAAACGGCTTTACCAACTGCTTTTACAAAACGGCGTTTATTTCGGGCCATCGGGATACGAAGTAGGGTTTGTATCGGCTGCCCATTCCGAAACAGACCTTCAAGCGGCACAACAAATCATTTGCCGGTGTTTTGATGCAGTTTTAGGATAAAAAAACCGACCTGCGAAAAGCCAGATATTCCATTTTTACATAAAAAAATGTGAAAAAAAGAAAATAGCCTTCGCCATTATTTGAAATATGGCAAACTCAAACTACCTTTGAACTTAAAAGGTATTATACCTGTTTTGAGCGCCCCAAAAAACGTATTGCTACCCTACACTTTGCCTGCCACTTATATGCCCAAATTCAAGCAGTTTTTTCGACCGCTGGTTATTTTTTATGTGTTGGTGGTTTATGTGGTTGCCTGTTTTTCATGGTGGACCTGGTTTCATATAAACAACCTGCAAACCATTTTCGACATTACCGTTGAAAAAGAAAAAGTTGTTTACAAAGCAAACAACCTTAACCCCGAAGAAGTAGTAAATGCCGCCACCTATAAAAACGCCCACCGCGATTTAATTGCAAAAAGAGCCATGATTTTGGCCGAAGGGTTTGTTTTTCTGCTCATCATAGGACTGGCAACCTACCAACTGCATACCGGCATACAATCTGAAATAATGCTTAACCGACAGCAGCGAAATTTCCTGCTATCTATTACCCACGAGCTAAAATCGCCCGTAGCGGGCATACGGCTGGGGCTGGAAACCCTGCTTAAGCGTGGCAATTTAGACCGCGACGTGCAAAAAAAACTGCTCAACAACTCGCTCAAAGATGCCGACCGCCTGCAGGCGCTGGTGGAAAATATACTCATGGCAGCCAAAATAGAAAACCAATCCATCAGTCTGTCGCCCGATGAGTTTGATTTTTCGCAATTGGTAGCAGAAACAGTACAAAAAACCAAAGATACCTTTGCCATAGGAAGGCAAATTACCGCCGACATTACCCCCGATATTTATATAAACGGCGACCGCATGGCTGTTGCTTCTATAGTAATTAACCTCATTGAAAATGCTCTTAAATACTCACCCGCAGATACACCGGTATTGGTATCGCTAAAAACCGATAACAAACAGGCATTTTTCAGGGTAATTGACTACGGGCCGGGCGTTACGGATAAAGAAAAAGGTAAGATTTTTAAGAAGTTTTACCGCATTGGCAACGAAGATACGCGCAGAACCAAAGGCACCGGGCTGGGCTTGTATTTGGTAAAACAACTTACCGAAATTCACAACGGCTCTATAAGGGTTACCGATAACCTGCCTACCGGCTGCATTTTTACCGTAACCCTGCCCTGCGAGGTTATACCCGAAGAACTGCTGATAGAAACACTGGTAAACCCCGATGCCGAACCAACAGCCTGATACCTTTTGCCCAATACTTATTTGATTACAAACAGGGTAATTCAGGATACTACATTGGGGCAATGGCATACAGCCCAACCGGTTGGCAAAATTGTTTGGGCATTCAAAATATGCCGCATCTTGTACCACCCTAAAGAATTTTCTTAGTAACTTGCACCCGCTACCATTTACGCGGCGCTGCTTATGAGCAAAAACGTTATTACAGTTGAAGGAGTTTACAAGCAATTCAATAAAGGCAGTTATTACAAAACAGGGTTTCAGGAAACAATTGTAAATGGGGTTAAAAACCTGTTGGGAAGCAATAAAAACAGCGTTACCCTCCCACCCACCGAAGACGATACTAACTTTTGGGCCCTGCAGGATGTATCTTTTACCGTAGCCGAAGGCGAAAATGTGGGCATAATAGGCAGCAATGGCGCCGGCAAAAGCACTTTGTTAAAAATATTGAGCAGAATAACCCACCCCACAAAGGGTAAAGTTACCATTTCCGGGCGAATATCATCCTTGCTTGAAGTAGGCACCGGGTTTCATCCCGAATTAACCGGGCGCGAAAACATTTATCTGAATGGCGCACTGTTGGGCATGACCCGCAAAGAAATAAAGCGCAGGTTTGATGAAATAGTGGCTTTTAGCGAAGTAGAAAATTTTATTGACACGCCTATAAAACACTACTCCAGTGGCATGCAGGTACGGCTGGCATTTTCGGTATCATTGCTGTTAGATGCCGAAATTATGATTATTGACGAAGTACTATCGGTTGGCGATATATCATTTCAGGAAAAATCGCTCAATGCCATTAAAAGCTATCTCAATAAAGGACGCACTATTTTAATAGTAAGCCATAACATGGAAACCATATCGCAAATATGCAACAGGGTAATTGTTTTAAAAAAAGGTCAAATATTAAGCACAGGCGACCCTAATGAAGAAATATATAAATACCGACTGGCAGAACTGGGGCAAATTATCCAAAAACATTTTATCTGTTGGAACAACCCACAAATTGCTCCCGGCAACAGTAAAGTAAAACTAATGCAAATTGGGGTAAAGGCAGAAGGCAAAAACTACCACGAACCCATATTTATTGAAGACCGCATTGCAATTACGTTGCAGTACCAACTGATTGAACCTATAAACTGTGCCGACGTATTTTTGAGTGTAGTTACCGAAAAAAAACAAACAGCGCTTGGTTTTTTGTCTGACAATACCGGCAAGCAACAACCCGATTTATACGAAGCAAGTTGCATCATTAAACCGTTTTTCCTAAACAGAGGTCTGTTTAGCGTTGTGCTTTTATTTTTTGAAAACAAAAAAATGCCCTACTTTTGTAAAATAGAAAGCGCTGTTACCTTTGAAATACAATATTCAGAAACTACCCTTACTCCAACCGAATTGTTTAACCGAGGCTCCATGCCCATCCTATACCATGATACCATTTACTGCCATAGGGCATTAACTTAAAGGCAAACACTGCCAATACAAATGGTAAAACATTTTTCAGCTATTTACACCGCAAATTTGTCCATTTTTTTAACCACAAGCCATGAATAATAACCGGTTGTTTAAAGACCCCATTCTACAACAATCTTTTGACACAAATGGGTATGTTATTCTGCCCTTGCTGGCAAAGGAGGAAATAATGCAATTACAGAATCTTTTCGACAGCATTTGCCCAAAAAACCTCAAAGGTATATACTCCAATATACATGACGATGTGCGCGAGAACAATATGATTGTAGATACCACTATTCGCCATTTGTTTAACAAGCATTTAGATCACTTGCTCGAAGGGCATGAATTGGGCATGGGTACTTTTTTGGTAAAAGGCACCGGGCCCGATAGCGCCTCTACCTTGCACCAAGATTGGAGTACCGTTGATGAAAGCCGTTTTACCGCCTGTAGTATCTGGTGTCCCTTAATTGATGTAGATGAAAAAAACGGAGCTTTACAGGTTATAAAAGGCAGCCATAAATTGTTTAAGACCTACCGTTCTATTACCATTCCGTCTGTATATCTTGATTTTGACGAAGAACTGGAACCCTATTTAACAACGCTGCCCATGAAAGCCGGAGAATGTGTAATCTATGCGCTTAACCTATTTCATGGTTCTAAACCCAATTTTACCAATACTGTTCGGGTAAGCGCTGTTTCGGGTTTGTTTCCTAAATACATACCCCTTATTCATTACTATCAAAATCCTGAAGAAAACGGAAATGTAATAGACATTTATCAAATTGATAAAAATTTTTTTTATAATGGCGTAAGGGAGTTTTACAACGGTAAACGCCCCACTACCCTTTCCCTCGCCGGACAAATTAATACCAACTACAAGCCGCTTGATAAAAAAACTGTATTTGCTGTATTGCGCAATCACTTCCCCAACATTAAACCGAACCGCAAAAAGCAGCCGCTCACTACCCTTTTGCAATATGTATTTAGGTATACAAAATGAACCATTACAAATCATTAATCCATGTAGGGTATGGAAAAGCCGGTGCCACATTCCTGCATAACTGGTTTACGGCGCATCCGCAACTGGTTTACGAGCAATATGGAATTGGCGGCTTTACTAACATTATGGACGCATACCCGTTTATGCATACCTTAAAAGATGTGTCAGGTCCGGTTTATTTTGTTACAAGCCACGAAGACCTTAGTTTTTGGAAAGGTCCGGTTAAGTTAATAGGCGCTGAATTAACCCCTTACCCTGTAAAAGAACACCAAGAAAAAGTTTGCCAATGGCTACATGCCATAATGCCAAATTCTATGGTGCTAATAATTACCCGAGGGTTCGAATCGGTAATTAAATCAGCTTATTCGCAATATATAAAAGTGGGGGGTATTTTACCTTTCCCTACTTTTCTTACCCGATTTAAACCCTTGTTGATTGATTTTTGGGACTACGATTATTTAATAACCCTATACACAAAATATTTTTCAAATAATAACATGATTATATTGCCATATGAACTCTTACAAGAAAGCAGCAGCAGCTTTTTGCACCATATTGAGCAAAAACTGGGTATAAATTCACTGCCTTTTCCGGCACATAGGGTAAACCCTTCTTTAAGCGGCTTACACCTACATTGGCGGCTGGTTATTTCACAAAGAGCCGCAACATTATCCGGCTTATTGCCCAATTGGTTGGCAGAGCGGTTTTACAAGCTAAATGTTAAAAACATATCAAATAACGGAAAAAGCCGTTTGATTAAATTGCTCTCAAAATTCAATGAAAGCCAAACCCAACCACTTTCTTTTCCCGATGACTACCTGTCTGCATTTGCAAATAAAGCAACTATACTCAAAAAAATACAAGAATACAACAACTACTTGCACCATTACCTTATCGAAAAATAATTTTTTTAAACTCAATTTATCCAAAGCCATGAAGCCGGTTTTTAAGTTGCCCCACTTGCAAAAGGAGTTTGAAGCTAACGGCTATGTATTGTTAGATGCCCTTGGCACTGAAGAAATCAATACACTTAAATACAATTATGAATGCCTGCCCGAAGTAAATAATGAAGGCTTTTTTGCCAGCCTTTACTCCGACAGCGGTTCTTATAAACAAAAAAGTTTTGAAGCTATAAGTGCAATAGCAAATAAAATTGCTGAAAAATATTTGGATAACTATATCTCTATAACTGCTACCTATGTAACCAAAAAACGTAGCGAGAACAGTTACATGCCACCACACCAAGATTGGACAATTGTAGATGAAACTCAATATGCTTCGGTAAATATCTGGTTTCCGTTAGTACCGGTAAACAAAGAAAATGGTGCATTGTATGTTTTAAAAGGTAGCCATAAACTGCCTTCGGTTATAAGGGGTACGCTTATTCCGTCGGCCTTTAACCATGTTACCAATATGACATTTGACCACCTCACTTATTTACCAATGAAACCGGGAGAAATTATAATTTTTGACCACAGGTTAATACATGCCTCTCCACCCAACCAATCGGATGCAATAAGGCTTGCCATAACCGCGCTAACAGTGCCCAAAGGCATACAGCTTTTACACTATTTCAATAACCCCGAAACGCAACAAACTGAAAAATATGAAATAACTCCCGATTTTTTCAATCAATACACATACGGAAAATACACAATACCTAAATCGGCAAAATACTTAGAAACCATACAACTTGACAACCCTAATTTCACTAATGTCGATACCGTTCCTTTGTTAGAAGCCCTTATTGTTGCAGATAACAGGGAGCGCAAAAGTTTTATCCAAAAAATTAAAAATTTATTAACATTCAAATAAAACATCTTTCTACTAATTTTATCTGATAAATACGCACAACTTCTCCTGTTTATTAATTACCTACAACTTTGTTATTTCCAAAAACGTTTTCACCATGATGCCTCCCATAAAGCGAAGAGTATTTAAAAATGATGAACACCAACAACGGTTTGAAGCCGATGGTTACATTATATTACCAATTCCCGACACCCAAGTTATTGAAGAACTTCTACAACTATACTACACCACCAATTCCGGCATTCATGAGGGTTTTTATGCCAGCCTGTATAGCAACAACACAACATATAAAACGACCGTTGATGAGGGTGTGCGCAACATTTGCGGGCAACTTCCCAATCTTTATCTTGATAGCTACCGCCCCTTAGGAGGAACCTTTTTGGTAAAACAATCGGGGGAAACGAGCAACCTAACCGTACACCAAGATTGGACAATTGTTGACGAAACCATTTACACTTCGGTTAATTTCTGGCTTCCGCTTATGGATATTACTTCGAACAATGGACCATTTATGGCCATGAAAGGCAGCCATTTACTTTTTGATGTACTAAGAGGTAGCCCGCACTTTCCCTCTCCTTTAGATGGGTTAAGAGATACCATAAACAAAAACTATTTAACTGAATTAAAAGTACAAAAGGGAGAAGTCCTGTTTCATGACCACCGGCTTGTACATGCCTCACCGCCCAATCTTACCAATAAACCAAGAATTGTTGCCGGCATGTTATTGATACCGCACGAAGCGCAAGCGCTTCACCACTATTACAACAGCAATCATATTATTGAAGTATTTGAAATAGACGACCATTTTTACAGTCATTTTAATATCGGAAGTCGTCCAAACTACCCCAAGATAAAGGAAATCGAAAATTACGTTTTCCCTACACTAAATCCTGTGCAACTAAAAAACCTTTACCATACGACAAAACCATCTCTATGGCAGAGATTAAAATCAAAGTTTGTAAAATTTTAATCAGGATACAAAATAAAAAGATAACTATGTGTTAAATTGAGGGTAAAAATTGGCATTATAATTTTCATCTTTCCGAAACTTCAACTCTAACCAATCATTTGGAATAAATTCGGGAAGCCCGCCGAAGATGTTAATATCATTTACCTGCTCAAACCTAACCCGTTCACTGATATCATCAACGAATTCGGGTGATTTAATAAATATAATTTTATACCCAGTTTTTCGCGCTGCCGTAAGTACCCCGTGCAATTCAAGGGTATTATAAGCATATAATCTATTTATATTATTTCTTACAGTTTCTATGTTTTTTTTACCTGCTTTATTATCCGTTTCCCTCAAAAAGAAATCTTTTATATACAAAAAGCCACCTTGTTTTAAAACGGGAAATACATTTTTTATAACTTTTGCAGGGTTTTCGGCATGTCCTAATGATTCAAGAAAAAAAACACCATCAAAAGTGTTCTCTGGATACAAATTGTTTAGAAAATGGTAATCACCTCTTTGCAAAGTAATTTTATGGCCTACACCGGCTTCTTCAATTAACTTTCGGGCAATATCAATCTGTACTTTAGATATGGTAACAGCATCAATTTGAACATCTAATTGATTTGCAAAATAAATAGAGGGACCACATACACCACAACCTGCATCTAACAACCGCATCCCACTTTTCATGCCGGCGGCTTTCATATAATAATTAAGCAGCTCGGTGGTGTCTTTCGTTCTGAATGCCTCTATTAAATTATCGCCCGCCTCCAAATAACGGTCAGTCCATGTATCATAATATCGTTCTACATCTTTCACACTGTTTTTCAGGTTGAAAAATTTATCTTTCAGCTTTTCAAACATGTTGTTGCATTGCATTTTAAAGTTGTATAGTGTCCCGGAAAGTCTAAAACATGACATTTTCTATAAATAAACAAATGTCGTGTTGCCCTTCGAGCTTCCGGGATAAACCGTTTTTTGAAAAAGCAAAGTTAGAAACAAAAGCCATTGAATAGTCAGTAAAAAAAAAATTTGCAATAAAAATTGCGCACCTGCTTGTTTTTACCGATTTTCCATTGCAATATTGCGTGAAAGTAAGCTCAGATTTTCACTTTTTTTGTCTGTCTGGCTTTCCCTTTGTGGTTCATACAGCTTGCATTACACCTGCTCTGTAAACATTTTAAGTACTAATTCTAAATCAACATGGTTAAGAAAACGGTTCCCTTTTTAATAATTGCTTTGTACATTGTTATTAGTAAAACGGTAGGAGACCACTTCCCGTTTGCCCGGTATGATATGTTTAGTACCATTCCAAACGAGGTGTACACCTTCTATATTACTGATGAAAACAACATTCCTTTAGACAGCCTCCACTTCGGGTTACGGGGGCTGTTGTCTAACCAATATGGCAGAACGCTGAATAAACACCAATTTGTTTACGGAAAAGAAACCAAAGAACAATTGGCCATTGTTGGACAGGATATGCTCAATGCATTTTCAGATAACATTAAACCCGAACTGCTGACCATGAAAGCACTTCGAATATACCGCGTACATTTTTTCATGCAAAACAACAACGCCCGGAAAAATGAAGAACTCATCTTTGAAAAAACTATGGACTAATTATTTTTCAAACAATTACACATACAGGGAATGGTTCTTCCAAAAACTGGGCTTTGCAGTCCTTATTTTTTCCCTTGCTTATGTAGTTGTTTTTAACTACGTAGTGGTGCCTTTGCCCGAAAGTATCTGCCTTTTTGTAGATTGCACACTGTTGCTAAAGTATCCGCATTGGGTTTTGCTGGTAATAACCGGCTTACTTATACTATACCTAAACGAAAAATGGATGATCGCTACCTTATCTGCCCTATCGATCTTAGTTTTTCTTTTATGTGTTATACCTGACTCAAACGGTCACTTGCTATGGTTGGAAGTCTTGTTTACCATTCCGGTAGTGCAGTTGCTTGCTTATTTGCTTTATTCGGGCAACACGCAGGAACTGGCTAAAAGCAGGGTGCAGTTTAGTGTGGCGGCTATAGCCGCTATCTATGTTTTGTCGGGTACTACCAAATTGCAGGACAGTCATTTTACATGGGTAACCCAAACACAAAACTTGCCAATACATGTATTGAAAGCATCATTTAATATGGCACATTCTCAACTGAAAGGTTTTACCCTTTCTAACACAGAATGGGCACAAACCGTTGCCAACTGGATGTTAGCCCACCCCAAACTGCTGATGGTTTTAACTGCCTTTGCTTTAGGTATTGAATTGTTTGCATTTCTGGCAGTTATTAACAAGCGCTTTGCCTGGGGTTACGGATTTTTGTTGATTTTACTGCACGCCGGTGTGCGCATGGCAATGTCTATTGTTTTGCCGTTTATTGTGTTGGCTATGTTGGTGTACTATGTTAACATTTTTTATTTTCTGTGGCTTGTTGCATATAGCGTAACAGTTGGCATAAAAAACAGGGTGGCAACCGTTTTTAACCATTTTGCGCCTTCCCGCCAAACAAACAGCTAAGTTCGCCTTTTAATTTCCTGCGACAGGGCAGTCTAAAGGCAAAATATGGTTCAATTGCAAAAAATCATTAAACCTGCTAGCTGTTGTTGTATGTAACAGGGCGCTTGGATGATAGTCGCTGCGGTTTACTCGCCGTTTGTATTCCGGTAACACTCTGGCTATTTCATATACATTAAACACATCTATGTCCCATAGTTGCAACTGCGCCGTTATGGGCTTGTTAATATAGGTGTTGCTAAAATCAATAAAATCGTTGGTTAATTTAGGAAATAAAATAACAACAAGCGGAACGCATTGCTCATTAGCATAATCTGCAAACCGATGAAGGTTTTGCAAATGTTTTTCCATGCAGGCCGGCTGAATAAAACAGGTTTCCGATAATTGACGGGTGCTTTCATTGCTGCACAGGTATTCATATAAAGAGGCATTTTGGTTTTTGAAATGAGCGGCAAATTGCCATTTTTGCATTAATTCCATTGATTTATAATAAATATAGTTAATGAAAAATGATTGCTTAACTAAAAACCATTCTTCCTTCTTGTTTTTAACCTGTGGCTTTGCAGATGTTGTGTCTGGTATTTTTGTAAGATATTCTGCATCATTAACATAATGCACCAGTACTATAAGGTCGGCCCTTGCCGGAAAGTTAAGCAGATTTTGGTATTCATCGGGTGTGTCTGCTCCGGGAACCCCCAGATTAAATACGCGATACCCGGCAGGCAATTTACTTTGCAAGACATTGGTAAACCGCATTTCGGGCTGATTTATACCTACTCCTGCAGTAAAAGAGTCGCCTGCAACTACAATATTGCAGGTGCTGTTGGCTTCGGGCAAACGCACTTCTTCATCGCGGTAGCCTAAACTGTTGGTATGCCAGTACCATTTTACCCAAAGTTTTGAACTTAAAGTTTTACCCGACACGAATGTGTAAGGATAATACATAAAAAACACCTCCAATAATATAAATATTGTAAATATAGCATGCATGAATAAGGCGCAACCTATTACCGGTTCAGAAAACCGCAACCGGTGCATATTAACTATACATAAAGCCCCACTTGCCCAAGAAACAGCAAGCGCTGCTACCCTCAAAAATGCCCATACTCCGCTACAAAAACCGACGTTCAGGTAAAGGGGGGTAATAAAAAGCGCCAAAAGGGTAAAACATAATAAACCGATGGCGGGAAATGTTATTTTTTTCATAGACATGCGGGCAAATAAAATTGTTGGCAAAGGTTACTACATAATTGGTTCAAACATTTAAAAAGGCTGCTTACATAAAAAGTGGATGGACTTATCCTGCTGTTTCAAGTAATTGATGCAGTTTATCTGCCTGCAAAGTAATAAAAAGGGAAAGTAAAAATTCAAAATGCCCGTTTTTGCATAAATTTAGCAGGGAATCTTCGGTTTTAGCGGCAGTAGCCGTATTTAGCAATTTGCACAGGTTGGTTTTTGTAAGTTCGTAATATTGTGCTTTCTCCAAATCAGTATAAACGGGGTTTGTGGCATAAAAAATTTGCACTGCTTCCAGCAAATCCGATACCGAGGTTGAGTTTTGCAACTTATCCTGCCACAAAAACCGGCACGAAATAAAATGTGCATAATTGGTTTGGGATACGCGTGCATTTACGGGCAGGGTTATTTGCCGGCTTACCCGCAGACCTTCCGGAACAGTGGCAAGCCTGATGTTGCACAATTTTACATTTTTTCCATTAAAGCTAACATAGTTGTTGTTTTTCGGCTTAACCAAGTGCCAGTTAATAAGGTAAACCAGTTTAACCGGTGTGCTGCTTTCTATAATTTCGGGCTGTTGCTTTTGCAGGCTATCCAAATCAATTTTTTGTTCAAGAAAATTTTGGGGCAATTCTTTTACCTGGTTGCCAATTTTTAGCCTGCCCTTTCCAAAAATAGCAGTTAGCAACAGTGGTTGCTCTGCAACAATGCCTTTGGTATTTGCCGGCAGGGTAAGCATGGCTTGTGCATAGGCTATTTCGGTAAGCGGTGTATTACTCACAGCGCTGTCAACAAGTACCGGAAACATGAGTTCTGATTTGGGCGGAAGTGTAAAAGGCGGCGGCAACGGCAGGTTTCGGAATTGGTAATTTTGAGACGGAATAAGGTAGTTATCTTTTACCGAACTATAGCGTTTGGCAACAACAGCCGAAAATCTGAAAAACTGAACACGGGCATCGGAAGCAGTATTAAACGGGAAAAGATTGCCGCCCCCGGTTACCAAAGCGGCATTACCTGCAAGGTCTTCTACCGATGCAACTAAATTAGTTTGCGAAGATATGGTATAATACACCCTGTAAGAGGGGTCGTACATTTGCCACCGGTTATTGGCATAAATTTCGGGCACTACATGTCCGTTTAAACCCCAAACGCGCGATTGGTAACCCATAGCTGACCAAAGTTGTGCCAGTGTAATCGCCAAATCATCGCATTGCCCAAAACCTATTGAGTTAAACAGCAGCAGGGGGTTATGCTGCCATGCGGACTCTGTAAGCGGGTGGTAAAAGGCTATACCGTTGCTTACCAACTGCCAGGCTTTTTCATAGTCGGGGTTGCCCTTGCGAGTATCGGGCAATTGCTCAATAGCTTTTACAAGTTCTTCAACATCATAAAATAAATTACCATTTACCTTTAACCGAAAAACGGCGCTATCACTGCTGCTGTTTTCAATAACAAATGCCATGTTTTGTGGTTGCGCTGCCTCGGTTTGCACATTCACCTCTTGCAGGGTTAATGCGGTATGCTTACCCAATTGCGGTGCCGGGCTTCCTTTGCAAAACATTTGCAATACAACAAACATGGTACCCAAACAATAATAAAAGTTGCGCATCACCCAAGCCAAACATCTGCACATGGCAGCACAAAGATAACAGAACTGTGCAAATAAACAACAGCAGTATGGAACATTGGCTAATATAACTTCTTAAGAACTGACTGAATCTCGATATTTTGGCTTGTAGCGTTCTAACCTCAAGCGTTTAAACGCAAGGTAATTGTATGCTATGCCAGCCCTTGCGGTTTTTACGGCAAAATGAAAGGGGTAGCTAAGTACATCGCCAACAAAGGTGCTACTACGCATTCACTATCTCATGAACGGCAGCATTTAACCTGCCTGAAATTGCCAAACAACAGTAAAAGTTGGTAACTATTTAGGTGCCGTTTTTGATAATTTTGCATTTAAATGAACATTTCGATGCTTTCTGTTTAACAAAACAGTATTTTTGTTGAAAGATTCGCAACAGAAAAACGAAAATGTGCTTGGTTTTTAATAATTTCGACAACAAAAAATTTTACAAAGCGTTGATTATCAATCAATTAAGAGCACCTAAATAGTTACAAAAGTTGTATGTTTGCAAGTGGAGCAACTCTCTTGCTGCTTAGCTTGCTGTACTAACCAAAAATTAAACCACGCAGCTTTTCATGCCTTTCAACTCGCTCGACTTTGCTGTCTTTCTTCCAATTGTATTTGCACTTTTTTGGGCAGCGGCTAAATATGGCCTGCGTTTGCAAAATTTTATCCTTCTTGTTGCAAGTTATGTTTTTTATGGTTGGTGGAACTGGCGTTTTCTCTCGCTTATGTTTGTGAGTACCCTGCTCGATTTTATAGTGGGGCTTGCCCTGCAACATCAAACCAACAGGTTGCGCCGCAACATGCTGCTTGCCGCCAGTATTGCCGGTAACCTGGGGTTGCTCTTTTTCTTTAAATACTACAACTTTTTTGTTCAAAATTTTGTGCAGGCATTTACATTGTTGGGGTGTAACCTGCATTTAAGCACCCTTCAGATTATATTGCCGGTAGGAATTAGTTTTTATACCTTCCAAACGCTTAGTTACAGCATTGATGTGTATAGAAAAAAAATTGCGCCTACCCGTAATTTTATTGATTTTGCCGCTTTTGTCAGTTTTTTCCCGCAATTGGTAGCCGGGCCTATTGAAAGGGCTGCCAACCTGTTGCCGCAATTTTATACGCAAAGGGTTTTTAGCTACCATAAGGCCGCTAAAGGTATGCGGCAAATACTTTGGGGATTATTTAAAAAAATGGTTATTGCTGATAATTGTGCCGTTTATGCCGATAAAATTTTTGCTCAGCCCGATGTTTACGGAGGCAGTACCCTGTTGCTGGGAGCCTTGTTTTTTGCTTTTCAGATTTACGGCGATTTTTCGGGTTACTCCGATATTGCCATTGGAACCGGCCGGTTGTTTGGCTTTACCCTTATGCGAAACTTTGCTTATCCCTACTTTTCAAGAGATATAGCCGAATTTTGGCGCAGATGGCATATTTCACTTTCTACATGGTTTAGAGATTATGTTTATATACCAATGGGCGGCAGCCGGGGTACTACACTTGCCAAACTACGAAACATTATGGTTCTGTTTCTCCTAAGTGGTTTCTGGCATGGCGCAAATTGGACTTTCATTGCATGGGGAACGGTTAATGCCCTGTATTTTTTACCCTTGCTGCTGTTGGGTAAAAACAGAACCCACCTTACCATAGTTGCCGAGAACAACCTGCTTCCTTCGCCATTTGAACTTTGGCAAATGCTCAGCACTTTTTGTCTTACGCTGCTTGCATGGGTTTTTTTCAGAGCGGCCAACATAGAACAGGCATTCAACTATATCGGCGGTATTTTTTCCTACAGCTTATTCAAAGTGCCTCAAATACTTCCGGTGCATTTATTGCTACTCCTGCTCTTCTTTCTTGCTGTTGAATGGAACGGAAGAGAGGAGTCTTTTGCAATTGAAAAAACCCTGCTCCAAAAACCCCGCTTTACCCGTTGGTGTTTTTATTATACTTTAATTGCACTCATTTACCTCTTTGGCGCAAAGCAACAACCCTTCATTTATTTCCAGTTTTAATCATGAAACAATACCTGTCCGATACGCTCTTGTTCTTACTGCCTGTTTTACTGTATGCAGTTGTGGGCATAGCGCTTTTTCTGTCACTTGACCCCTTCAGGGTTGTTCACCAATACCAAAACTACTCCTACCCTGTTGCAACACTTAACCGCGAATTTATTTCCACCGAAACTTTTCTCAAAAATTACAACAAATACCACTACAATTCTTTTATTTTTGGCAGTTCGCGCTCCAATGCCTTTAAACCATCGGAGTGGAAAAATTACCTTCAGCCAAACGACAGCCCATTTTCCTTTGATGCAAGCGGCGAAACCGTTTTCGGAATACGAAACAAACTGACTTTTCTGCATAAAAAGGGCGCTGCTATTAGCAACGCATTGGTAATATTATGCCATAACGTAGCCTTTGATGAACGCAACACCAAAACCGATAGCCATATATACATCAGCCACCCAGCCATTTCGGGAGGCAGTTATATTGATTACTATCTTGTTTTTGTAAAAGACTTTTTTAACCCTAAATTCCTTTATCATTATCTGAGGTATTTCTTCACCCGACAGTTCAGCCCCGGTACTTCGCTCTATATTATGTTCAGTAGAATTTCCTTTAACCCCATAACTAACGAGGTATTGTATGACGACCTTGACCATGAATTGAGTATTACCCCCCGGCATTATTACAAAAACAAAGCCGCCGTTTTTTACCCCTCACCGGGACAAAGAACCGATACCGCAAACCTCATTCAGCCAAGACATGTACAAATGCTGCACGATATTAAGAACATCTTTGAACGCCACCATACCGATTACAAAATTATAATCAGCCCTTTATACGACCAAGTTAAGTTTTCAACTGCCGACCAGCAAATATTACATATTTTATTTGGAAACCGGCTCTATGACTTTTCGGGCGAAAACGAATTTACCTGTCAAATCCAGAACTACTACGAAGAGTCGCACTACCGTCCTCATGTAGCCAATGCCATACTTGATTCTATTTACCATTGCCAAACAACCTTTCCACCGAAATAAACATGCATTGGAGGGCAATCCAATTGTTTTTTACAGGCATTCAAACTGCGCTACTTCAGCCTTGCATTTTGCGGTATTTTAAAATCAAAGTAGCTGCCGGTGGCATTTTCGTTTACCTGCACATCGGCATATTGTGTGCGCCCCACAATGCTGTCGCCGTTGGCAAGGTAGTTAATATCGGTAATAGTAAGGGGCAGGTTTACCTGTTGTATTTTTTGGTAGTTGTAAAAAAACACCTTGCGCAGGTATTTGCCACCAATATCTTTATAGCCTATAAAGATTGGCTCGCCGTTTTCGTGTACCAGTTCTACATAAAAAGGCGCATCAGCATCTACCAACTGCGGTTTCCAATCCGTAATCATAGCGCCTTCATCAAAGCGGGTTTGTTGCAATGCAAACCCCAAACTGCGCAGCCCCATATCGCCGGAGCGGTTGTTTAAAAAATGTCCGAAATAGGTAACATCGGTACTGAAAGCGGCATTTTGACTTTGCTCAACAGTATTGGTTTTGGGATCGTAAATTTTGTATTCGCCTTTGCTGTTGCTCAACAAAATGTACTCATGTGGTTGGGTAAAGCGGGTAACCATTTTACCGCCGGCTGTGTAATACAAGGTAGCCTTCACCGTAGTCGATTGTCCGTTTTTTACCTGTTTGGTGGTAATAGCTGCCTGCAATCGCTGTATAGGAAGGCGTATGGTAAAGGCGGTAAACACCATACCCATTAGCAGCATGGCTGCTGTTATGGCTGTAAATTTCAATTTCATGGCTAATTTCAGGGATTAAATAAGTTTTCTCAAGTTCCGATGGTTGCTATTTCTTCTTTTGCATTTAAAAACTCCATTGCTTTGTTCACCATGTCTTCCGAACCAATATAAATGGGTGTTCGCTGATGCAACTTCTCGGGTACCAGATCTAAAATGCGCTCTTTGCCGTTGGTAGCTTTTCCGCCGGCGGTTTCTACAATAAAACTCAGCGGGTTGCACTCAAACAGCAAACGCAATTTGCCGTGTGGGTGCCCTTTCATAGCCGGGTATAAAAATATGCCGCCCTTAATCAGGTTGCGGTGAAAATCGGCCACCATAGAACCCACATACCTCGAACTGTACGGCCGTCCGGTTTCTTTATCAATCTGTTTGCAATATTCTATAAAATCATTTACGGCCTGTGCATACTTGTATTTATAACTCTCATTCACAGAATAAATAGTACCCTGCCTGGGTATTTTAATATCGGGGTGCGAAAGGCAAAACTCGCCTATGGTAGGGTCGTAGGTAAACCCATTTACCGATTGCCCCGTTGTATAAACAAACATGGTTGACGAACCGTAAATAATATAGCCCGCTGCCACCAGTTTATTGCCCGGCTGCAAAAAATCCGACTCCACACATGGACCACCCCGCGAAATGCGTTGGTAAATGCCAAATATGGTACCTATTGATACGTTTACATCTATGTTTGACGAGCCGTCTAACGGGTCTATGCAAACCACATATTTTTGTGAACTTTTGGGCTGCGAAGGAAACGAAATAAAATCGTCGTTTTCTTCCGATGCCGCACCGGCGCACTCACCGTTATTTTGAAGTGAATATAAAAACTGCTTGTTTGCAAAAATATCTAATTTTTTTACCTCCTCGCCGTAAATGTTGTTGTCGCCGGTAGCGCCCAAAATATCTACCAGTCCGGCCTTATTTACATCGCGGTTAATGATTTTGGCCGAAAAACCCATATCGCGCAACAAACCCGATAACTCGCCTGTAGCCCAAGGGTAAGCTCGTTGTTCTTCCAGTATAAAACCGCCAAGCGTAGTAACTTTATGCTTAATGGTATGGTGTATCATTACAAAAAACTGTTTATGAGGTTAGAAATAGGGTAATCATTTTTGCAAAAACGCTATGCCGCCACACCGCAACAATTCCTTTTTCAGATTTCGGGTAAAAAGGCTATTTCTCTCCTGTAAGTTGAAAAACAGCGGCCAGTGGTTGCGCAATACCGCAACAAATATAAGTACAGAACGGTAATTTTACACAATTTCCGCCCGCTAAACTTGTAGAATGTTATGACGGCGAAAATGCGTGCGTTAAAAGTTACTTCGGGTTTCATTTGTTCGCGGCTGTGAAAGAAAAACCCCGGCATTGCAAGTTATTATTTGCAAAGTCCGGGGTTTTGCATTGGGTATTTTTACACAGATTACTGGTTTACCTCTAAGTAACCCTGCAATTCAACGCCACCTGTTTTGGTTTTCAAAATATAGAAATAGGTACCATCGGGAACCATGTTTCCGCTTTCTTTAAATGTGCCGTCCCACCAGTTAGCGGCACCGTAATTCTCTGCTTCAAATACAATATTGCCCCATCGGTTAAAAATAACCAATTCGTTACTTTCATACCCGTTGCAATCTAAGTTTTCAATTACAAAATAGTCGTTTTTACCATCGCCGTTAGGCGAAATGGCACCGTAAGCCTTGGGCACACAGGCTGCGGGGTTTTCTACGGTAACCACCACTGTTGCGGTATCGCAAATGGTTTGCCCGTTGCCAAAGTTGGGGTTACACACAACATAGGTAAAGGAGTCTATGCCATAAAAGCCGCTATTGGGGGCATAAGTTATGCTTTGGTCAATATTAATGGTGGCGGTTCCATTATTGGGTTCATCGGCAATGCTCACTACGGTTAAATTGCCGGGCAGCGGGTTGGTATCGTTGCCCAAAACATCAATCACCACATCAATATTAATTTGGGTAGTTGCGGCATCATTGGCAGCATTGGGGTATTGTGGGGCTTCGGTTACATTTACCACCACCATTGCGGTATCGCTGCCCAAATTCGGATAGCTGATAACGTAGAGGAAAGTGTCAATACCGGTAAAGCCCGATGCAGGCAGGTAGGTAAACACACCCGTTGTGCCAATTTGGCTTACAAACCCGTTTACATCGCCTTCGTTAATGATGGTAATGGTAAGGTTGGTTAAATTCGGATATACATCATTTGCCAGAATAGGAATATTAACCGATATATCGGCAAATGTGGTATTGTCAAGGTCATTAAAGGCGTCTAAGGCATTGGTTACGGTTACTACCACCATAGCCTCATCACACAACAATACCGGGTGGCAAATTTGGTAATAGAAGGTATCGGTACCCGTAAAGCCGGGGGTGGCGGTGTAGATAAACGCGTTGTCGGGGTTAAGCGTTACGCTGCCCGATGCAGGTCCGCTGGTAAGCGATACCGTAGAAGTGCCATCGGCCGGATATACATCGCCGTTCAGTACCGGTATTACCACCGGCACGTTATCCTCAGTTGAGGCGGTGTCGTCATCGGCATGCAGGGCATCAGTTACATTAATGGTTACGGTAGTGGCAGAACATTCGCCAAATTCATCGCAAATGGTAATCACAATGGTTTCGGTGCCCACAAACAGCGGGTCGGGGCTGTAAACCAGGCAGTTATCATCTAAGGCAGCGTTGCCGTTTTGCGGCCCGTTGGTAATATCTAAGGTATAATCGTTGCTTTCGGGTTCTGTTATGGTAAGGCATACTACCGTTGAAGGCGTATTTTGAGGAATGGTAACTGTTTCGGCCGGCGCTGTAGGCGGATAATTGAGTATAAAAGTTACCACCACAATAGAACAAAGCGAAGGTACCCCATCGTCGCAAACCTGTATCGTAACGTCAATACTACCGGTGCCCGATTGCGGGGCTTCAAAGTTCAGGCAGTTTCCATCCATAACGGCCGTACCCACATTGGGCGATACATTGATGATGGTATAAGTAAGGTTGTCGCCGTTGGGGTCTGTGGCGGTAATACACACTGTTTCATCTGCACCAACAGTAGTAACAATAGATGCAACAGGGGTAACAACAGGTGCTACATTCACAGAATTTACTATAATAGTCACCGTAACTGTTACACAGTTATCAAACACATCGCACAGTTGCAGTTGTACCACATCGGTACCGGCAAAACCGGAGCCGGGCACATAAGAAATACAACTGTTGTTGGTAATAAGGGCCGTTCCGTTAGCAGGCGGTGCGGTTATGGTAATGGCAGTGGCATCGTTTTCGGGGTCAGTGGGGTCAATACATGCCTCCACAGGTTGTCCGGCGTTGGTAGCCACTACAACGTTATCGGCGCTGGGCGGCAGGTTATCAAACACGGTAATAAAAGCGGTTGCGCTGCTGCAACTGCCAAAAACATCGCAAACGGTAACGGTAACGCCATCAGATCCCGAAAAATTAAGGCCGGGTATATAAGTAAAGCAAGTGTCATTCAGCGGAATAACCGACCCGAAATTACTGCTCCCGAAATTGGTGCTGAATTCATCGCCATCGGGTTCTGTTACGGGCATACACACCGTTATGGCAGTATTAAACGCCGTGGTAGAGAACGTATTGCCAATAACAGGCGGCTGATTGGGCTGTTCCTGAATGGTAATGCTTATGGTTCCAAGGCTGCAATTGCCATTTATGTCGCAGGCCTGTACCGAAATTTGGTCGCTGCCCACATAATCCGGGTTGGGGGTGTACAAAATACAAGTGTCGTTAGTAATTACAGCCGTTCCGTTTTGCGGTGTACTGCCAAGTATGGTTAAGGTAACTGCTTCGTTTTCGGGGTCGGTAATGGTAAGGCAAACATTTACCGGCACATTTTGGGTAGTGGTTAAGGTAACGTTGTTAATTACCGGCGGGGCATTACTTACAAAGTATACATTCACCAACTCGCAGGCGCCGCCCTCATCGCAAACATTAAACTGCACTATATCAAAGTTGGTAAACTGCGGCCCCGGTGTGTATGTAAAACAATCGGGGTTATTTACCTCTGCCGAGCCGTAAATGCCGTTGTTCAGTATGGCAGTGGTATAGTTATCGCCGTCGGGTTCAACAATATCGAGGCAGGCAACAACCGGCAGCGTAGCATTAGGAACCACCACTGTAATATCGGGTACTATGGGCGGTTGGTTGGCTTGGGGCAACACGTTCAGATAAATGGTGGCCGTTGAGCAGGCACCCAGATTGTCGCAAACAAGTACGCCAATACTGTCGGTGCCCTCGTAGTTAATGGGTGTGTAAATAAAACAGCCTGCTACCGGCTGAGCGGTCGTGCCAAAATCGGGAAAATCTACCACACTAACGCTGTATGGGTTGCCATTGGGTTCTACAATGCCAAGGCAAATAAATACCGGTGTGTTATAGGCAGTGGTAGCGCTCACATTGTTTACGATAGGCGGAAGGTTGGGCGCAGGCAACACATTAAGTGTAATGGTTACCTGGTCGCACCCCGAAATGCCGTCGCAAACGTTTACCAGCACCACGTTTACGCCCGAAAAATCGGCATCGGGGGTAAAGGTAATGCAATTGGCGGCAGAGTTAATGACCAACGTTCCGTTTACCGAGCCGCTTACCAGTTGGGTGGTTGCGGGGTCGCCATCTTCGTCAAATACATTGAGGCAAATTTCCTGTGTGGTGTTGTAGGGTATATTTACCAAAATATCGGGCGAAACGGGCGGCACATTGGGTTTGGGAAGCACGTTAAAAAACAGTTCGGCAAAAGAGCAAAGCCCGCATGGATCGCATACGCTGATAACGGCAAAATCACTGCCCGAATAACTGTTGTCAGGCGTATAAATGAGGCAGGTTCCGTTCAGAATATCAATAGTTCCGTTGACCGGCTGTGTTACAACCGCCAAAGAGGTTCCCTGTCCGTCGGGCTCGGTAATGTTCAGGCATATATTGGTAGCGGTTTGGTATGGCACCTCTATGGTTTGGTCAAAAACCTGCGGAGCGCTGTTAGGCAAAACGGTTGCCACCACAAACAAGGTGTCGCACTGACCGGTTGGATAAAGGGCATCGCACACATAAAGCTCAAAAAAGTCGTTTCCGGTATAACCTGCATCGGGGGTATAGGTGGCTGTGGTGCCGTTAAGAACAACTGTGCCATTAGCTGCCGCACCCGCCGAGTAAGTAAGCACATCTTCGCTGCCGTCGGCATCAAAAGACGGCGGCAGTTCAAAAGAAACAGGATTGTTTACACAGGTACCAATGCTTTGTGCCTGTTGCAGCCAAACCGGGGGGCTATCGCAATTAACTATTACGGCGGTAATTTGACTGCAGCCCGAACTACCGGCACATACCTGCAAGGTAATGGTATCGGTTCTTGAGGTGGCAAATGCCGAAGTGTAGGTAAAGCAGGCAGGAGCGTTAAAGGTAACATTGCTGCTAAGTTGGGTAACAACGTTGGGAATGAGCGGTGCGCAACCGTCATAGGATACCGAATAGCAGATTTGCAGAGGCACCAGCGGGTCGGCACAATATATTTGTCCGTCGGCATTATTAATGACGGGTGTTTCGGGGGTATCTACCGCAACCTGCACATCATCAACCGACTGGCAGCCGGTTACTTCGTTGGTAACGGTTACGGTATATAGTGTTGTAGCGGCGGGGCTGGCAATGGGGTTGGCAATATCGGTAGCGCTCAACCCTTCGGCAGGCGACCATTGGTAGCTGTTACCGCCAATAGCGTTTAACTGGGCGCTTTCGCCCTGGCAAACCACTACATCATTACCGGCAAAGGCAAAGCCGGCACTGTTTACAAATACGGTTACGCTATCGGTATTGGCACACCCCGAACCTTCGGCGTTTGGGTAAATTACCGTTACGGTATAGGTGGTGGTTTCTGAGGGGGAGGCAATGGGGTTTTGTGCCGAGGCATTGCTAAGGCTGCCCGCAGGCGACCATGAATAAGACAAACCGCCACCCGATGCAAAGAGTTGCGCCGATCCACCTTCGCAAATTTGTATATCGTTGCCGGCATTGGGGCGCGGTATAACCCTTACCAGCACCGTTGATTGCCCGGTACAACCCAAATCATCGGTATAGGTTAAGGTGTAAGTAAGACCGGTATTGGTAAAGGTGGTGGGGTTAGGCACATCTGTTGCCGAAAGGTTAAAGGCCGGCGACCAGGAGTAACTAATCAGATTTGCCGCCGGAAGTGTTGGGGCAAGTACGGCAGTGTCGCCGGTGCAAATGGTTATGGTATCGGCTTCGGTTTGGTAGGGCGCTCTTGGGATAAGTACTACTGCGGCAGAATCAATGCAGCCGGTATAGGTATTGGTTACCGTTACGGTAAGCACCGAGGTATCGGTGGCAGTAACCAGCGGGTTGGCTATGGTGTTGCTGCCGGCAATATTGGCCGAAGGTTCCCACAAATAGGGTATGCCATTAGGGCCGCCGCCAACACCACCCGTTGCACCCAGGCTTATGGTATCACCAGAGCAAAGATACACCGTATCGGGGTTTACAATATTGGCGGTGGGCAATTGCAGGGTTTTAACCAAAACCGAGTCAATAGACTGACAACCGGTAGTGTTATCGGTAACAATTACTTTAAAGTAGAAATTATCCAGTATATAGCCGGCAACAAAGGGGTTAGCCACCGATGTATCGCTGATATAGGTATTGGGCATGGGTATCCAGGCATAAGCATCGCCGCCGGTGGCCGTTACCTGTACCGTTTCGCCAAGGCAAACGCTAACAGGACTGCCGGCTTCGGCAACAGGCAGGGGTTTGGTAAATACGGTTACTGTATCGGTAAGGGTGCAATCTCCGTTTTTACCGGCTACCACGTAAGTTGCCGTATCATTTGCCGTAATTTGAAGTGTGTTGTTAATGCTCAGCACGGTATTGGGAGCATTGGCTAAGTACCAGTAGGTTTCGCAGGTGTTGGTGTTGGCGGTAAGGGTAAGCGTGGTAGCCTCGCAAACAACGGTATCGGCAGGCGCTTCTACGGTAAGCGGGCTAACAACAATATTGTCAATATAATAATAGGCAAAACCGCTGGCATTGCCGCCTACCAGAACAGGCACATCGGGGTTCAGGTTAAAGTTGCCAATGGTTATGTATTCGTAGGGCTGCGTAGCGGTAAAGGTATCGGTAATTGACACCCAGTTTTCTTTATCAAAGAGGTAGTTGCCCTGCGGATTATAAACCTGCGGCGGTTCGGCAAGGGCAAGGTCGTCATTTATGGCGGCAGTAGAGAAATACATGCCCAGGTTGGTATCGGCATAACGGCTGCTGTCGGCCAGGTTTACATACATGGTGGCGCAGTAGGTTTGCCCTACCACCAGTGGCTGGTTTAAATGGGTAGAAATGTATTGATTGCGCAAATCGGGTAAATTGCTGTAGGTGGTAAGTCCGGCATAACCATTGCCTTCAAACGGCAATTGCGAGCCATAGGCATTTTGGGGCACTCCAACTTCGGGGCTGCCGGAGCAGGTAGAGTACCAATCGGCCACCAGACAAGTGGTAAGTTGAGTAGAAATGCTGCCCACAAACGAAAGGCTGTTGCTTAGCTGCACCAGAAATTGCATGGTATTGGGCACCGGTACACCGGCGGCAAGGGTAAACTCAAAAGTTTCAGTTTCACCGTCAGAAAAGCCGTTGTTGGTCCCGTTGGGGTCAAAGTACAAGATAGAATTAAACGGCGCCAAAACAGGGTGCGAAACGAGGTAAATACCATGTGCGCCATTGTAGGAGTTGCCATTAATGGGCGACTCAACGGTTGCTCCGACCGAAAGTTCAAAGGAGGCGAACACAAAATGTTGCGGGCAAAGGTTGGTCATGTTTATAGTAAAGGTATGCGAGCCGTTGGGGTTTTCTACCACCGGCAGCAGCACAACATTAAGGCATTGGTTTGAGAAAGCCGCGCAAAGCCCGCTTCCGGGTGTTTCCCAAAAGTCAAGTGAATCTGCCTGTCCAAGGCCATTGGGGCAAACACCGGTTTCAAAGCTGTTGTTTTGCACCACGTTGTTGTTGTTGCAAGACTGGTTACAGTTTGTAATGGTTATTTGGTAAAGCATAGAGTCTTTACAGCCGCCGGGGTTGGTAACGATAAGTTTGGCGGTATAGTTGCCGGGTGTGTCGTAAATATGGGCAACAAAGGAAGTTGCGTTGCTGTTTACTACGCCATTATTTTCAAAATCCCATTCATAGAGCGCGCCGGGCAGCACATTAAGCGAAGTATCGGCAAAAATGGTGGCGCCGCCTGCACAATTTTCCAACACGGTAAAACCTACAGAGGGCGGGGCATTAAACTGCACGGTAACAATTTCGCTTTCAGCGCAGTGTCCGTATTGAGCAGTAACCACATATTGCTTTACACCCGCCTGCGGGCTTTGCACTTCCAAGGCCTGTGAAGTTCCCAGCACAACGCCGGGGTTGGCAAGGTCTATCCACTCATAAGCGCAGAAATTGTTGTTGGCTATAAGGGTGGTAACCGTATTGGTACAGGTAAGGTAAAAATTGGTGTCCAGCAAATCGGGCACGGGTGTTACCACCACATCATCGAGGTAATAATAGCCAAAACCGGTTAAAGCCGGCGCGGGCGATGGCATGTTTGCCCATTGGGTAGTGGCATCATCGGCAAAGTTACCTATAGTAAGCCAAGCCACCGGTGTGGTGGGTGTATAGTTGCCCGATATGGTTACCCAACCCATAAGGTCGTCTAAAATATTGCCGGGTGTGTTGCTGATATCGGGGGTGAGATAGAGCGGCGCTTGTGTTACCAGCCCAATGGAGTCGGTAGAAAAATACAACCCAATGTTATCAATGGCTTTACCCGATAAACTGCTCAGCCGTACCTGAAAACTAACACAATAGGTTTGACCAGGGGTTAGGGGTTGTGCAAGGTGCACGCTGGCATATTCACGGTAATTGTTGCCATAAGCAAAGAAACCCAAGTAGCCGTTTCCGTCGAACGCCGGCGAACTGCCAAAGCTGTTATTGGGCACATCGGCGTTACCTGTATTGCAGGCGTTGAAATAATCGGTAGAGCCGGATGTGGGCGAGAACCACGGGGCAGCAAGTGTAATATCGCCCAGCCCGTCGGGGCAGGCGGCATAAAACTCCATTTGCGGGTTGGGTACAAAATTGGCCACATCATTGGGGTTTTGACAGGGGTTGCAATTATCTGAAACCTCTACGATAACCGTTTTTTCAATTTGGCAGGCGCCGCCAAAGGCATATACGGTAAGTTTTACCGGGTACAAGCCCGATGTCGGAAAAGAATAAGCTGCACCGCCAAAGGTAAAGGCATCGGCAAGTCCGTCGTTGTCAAAATCCCATTCATACAAAGAGCCGGGCGCAACGTTGGAAGATAGGTCGGTAAAAAGGGTAAGGCCGCCCGTACAGGCAGCGCTATAGGTAAAATCAACTTCGGGAGCAGGGGCTACCACTTGTACGGTAACATTTTTTTGGCGGGTACAAAAACCGCTTTGGGCGGTAACAATAAAACTTTGCGTATTGGTAACCGTGGTTGTGAGGGAGTTTTCGGTACTGAGTATGGTAAACGGATCAGATTGTGCGGCCCATGTATAAGTGTCGCCTCCGTCCAATGCGGTAAGGGTTACCTCTCCGCCCTCGCAAAGTACCTGTGCCGGGCTGATGTTTACTTCAATATCGGGCAATTCGGTAACAGCCACTTCGTCAAGGTAATAGTATGCCTGTGTTGACAAAGGGCCGGTAATGCCGGGCACGGTTAAATCCTGTACATTGCTGTTGGCATTGCTGGCAAAATTGCCAATGGTAATCCATTGGTAAGGGGCGCTTGCCACATAGGTTCCGCTAATGGTAACCCAGCCGTCTGTTTTATCGGTTATGGGTCCAAAGGTATTTAAAATTTGAGGGGTATAGCCCAGAAACAAACCGCCATTGGTAACATTTACCTGCGATGCCGAAAAATACAGGCCGATGTTTTCAACGGCAAAATAGGTAAAATCTGCCAGGCTTACATGGAACGAAACACAATAAGCCTTGCCGGGAATAAGCGGCTCGGTAAGTTGTACCGACACATAATCGCGCGAGTTATCGGGCGAATAGGCCAGAAAACCAGCATAACCGTTACCTTCAAGGGGCTGCTGTACCCCATAAAAGTTGGCAGGTACATCGGCTCCGCTAATACCGTCGGCACAGGTGTTGAAAAAATCGGGGTTGCCATCGGTTGCCGAAACCCAGTTGTCGGCATTCCCTATACTGTTTAAACCTGCCGGACAGTTGGTAAAATCTTCAAATCCGTTGTTGGGTACCAGGTTTTGCGCTTTCATGCCTGCCATGCCAAGGGTTACAAGCAATAACAGGGTTATCCATTGGGGTAAAAATGCAGTATGTTTCATTGTATTTTGATTTTCGGGCAATATTTTCAACTATCAGGAACAGCTACAAAGATAGGCTTATAACTTGATAAATACGGCGTTTGTATGTGTTTTTTGATGCTTAGTTAGTTTTTATCACGATAGGGTTGCAACCAATAAATATAAAATGCCAGCCAAACTGCCCTTGAAACCCTGAACCAATAGGTCCAGCCAAGCAGCAGGAGGCATATATAAAGAAGCAATTCTTTAAAATAGAGGTATCCCGAAAATAAAATGTCTAAACCCATTACTAAAAACATAAGCAACGCTGTTAGGGCATAGCTTACAAACATGGCTCCGTAGTAAAATTCGGTTTCAACTACAAAATCTTGCCCGCAACAGGGGCAATGGGCGGGCATGTCGGCAATTTCTTTAAGGTTAAAGAGGTGGGGGTTTTTAAACAAATGCCCCTCAAAGCAGGCAGGGCATTTAAGCAGAATAACGGCCTTTAGTATTTTAAAGAATTTCAACATTGGCCTTTTGTTGCAGTGTTACTGAATTTAGCTTGTGGCAATTTGGCAGTTGTATAATGCGGATGCAAAGATAAAAAACGGGGTTTACTTTACCGGCATTAAAACGCTTTTAAATTAAAGTCGGCAGGTTTAAACAAGAGGGGGTGCCGGTTTAGTTGCTGCCTTTCTTAATACATTGCAAAGAGTTTCTATAGCAGTATCAATTTCAGCAATGGTGTTGTATTTTGAAAACGAAAATCTGATGTTGACGCTTTGCGGATGTACGCCAAGCGCCTGCAACACATGTGAACCTACGTCCACACCAGAACTGCAGGCACTGCCTCCCGATGCGCAAATGCCGGCAATATCGAGGTTGAGCAGTAGCAAATCGGCTTGTAATTCGGGCGGAAACCCAATATTCAGCACTTTATAGTGCGACTGTCCTTCGGCGTCGCCGTTAAAGGTAACCTGCGGCAAGGCCTGTTTAATTTGCTGCATAAAATACTGTTTAAGCATGGCAATATGCCGGCTGTCGGTTTCCAAGTTGGCGTAGGCCAGTTCGGTTGCGGCGCCCAAGCCCACGATGCCGTACAGGTTTTCGGTTCCGGCACGCATGTTTCGCTCCTGCGAGCCGCCCTGAAGCATAGAGTCTATGTGGTGGCGGTGGTTTATGTACAAAAAGCCGATACCTTTTGGCCCATGAAATTTATGTGCCGAGCCGGTAAGAAAATCAATGGCAATACGGCTAAGGTCAATGGCATAATATCCGAATGTTTGTACGGTGTCGGTATGAAACAAAGCGTTGTGTTTCACACATATTTCCGATACGGTTTGTAGCGGCAGCAGGTTGCCAATTTCGTTGTTGGCGTGCATGAGCGAAACAAGCACTCTGCCGGGCGGCAAAATGGTCAGCAGTTCGTTGAGTCGTTGCAGGTTTACATGCCCGTTGGGCAGCAGGGGTAAAAAATGGGCTTGTACAGGGTGGTATTTTTCAATGGCATGAATGGTGTGCAGCACACAATGATGCTCTGTTGGTGAGCTGATGATATGTTGCACCCCCAAATTGCGGACAGCGCCCCAAAGTGCAGTGTTGGTTGATTCGGTACCGCCCGATGTAAAAAATATTTCGCCTACCGATGCCTGCAAATGCTTTGCCACTGTTTTGCGCGCTTTTTCAATGGCGGCGCGGCTTTTGCGCCCCAAAGCGTGTATGGAAGAAGGGTTACCGTAATTGTTTTGGAGGTAAGGCATCATGGCTTCCAAAACCCCGGCATGGAGCGCGGTAGTGGCGGCATTGTCGAAATAAATCATAGGCAAAAACGAATTAATAAGTTTTGACAATTTAGCTTGTACGGCTTAAAGCATACGTTATTAACCGGGTTTTACCGGCTTTGTAAAAGGGTTAATACCGGCTTGGGCACAAAACTTTTTACATTGCCTTTATGTATAATAATTTCGCGCACAATGGTAGAACTAATGTGCGAGTATTGCGGCCGGCAAATAAAAAGTACGGTTTCAATATCGGGGGCAAGCGTTTGGTTTAATTGGGCAATGTTGCGTTCAAATTCAAAATCGGGAGCAGACCGAACGCCCCGCAACAGGTAGTTGGCCTTAATTTGCTGGCAAAAGGTTATGGTTAACCCTTCGTAGGCGGCAACGGTTACCCGTGGTTGTTCTTCAAAAACCTCTTGTATAAATTGCAATCGTTCCTCCAGGCTGAAGAGGTATTTTTTTTGGGAGTTTTTACCAATAGCTACTACTATTTTGTCAAAAAGCGGTAGTGCGCGGGTAATAATATCGGTATGTCCTATGGTTATGGGGTCGAAAGAGCCGGGAAATACTGCTATTTTTTCCATATTTCAATCGGTGGGTAAATTGGCCCCGAAGATACTGAATATGGTGGTTCCGTAATTGCGCTGCCGCAAAAAATGGGGGTGGTTTTCAAAATTGTGTTGCGGGTTATGCTCCAGCACAAACCAGCCGTTGGGCAACAACAACCGATGTTTAAAAATGAGTTCGGGTATATCGGGAATATTTTTAAGCGGATAAGGCGGGCCGGCAAATATAAGCAGGTATTGTTCCGTACAAGTTTCTATAAACTTAAACACATCGGTTTTTACCACTTTAATTCCAAACTGAAATGCCGCCGCGGTTTGGGCTATAAAACGGGCGCTTTGACTGTCAATCTCCACAGTGGTAATGTTGGGGCACCCGCGCGAGGCAAGTTCGTAGCTAATGCTGCCCGTTCCGCCAAAAAGGTCGAGGGCTTTCATGCTTTCAAACTCAAAATTATTGTACAGTATGTTAAACAAACCCTCTTTAGCAATATCGGTAGTGGGGCGTGCCGGTATTTTTTGAGGCGGGTAAAAACGGTGTCCGCTGTATTTGCCTCCAATAATGCGCATAATAAATTGGTTTCTTTCCGCTACTGCGTTTATTACCGTATGCAGTACAGGTTATAATGCTGGTGGCGGGCAATAATATCCAGTTCGGCACAATAGTTTTTACCTTCCGGACGGCTGCCAAAGGCAATATTGGGCAGGTATTTTTTACAAAGCCTGTAAGCAGGCTGGTCGGCGGCTATATCGCCCAAAAGCACAAAATTATCTTTTATCGCATCTAAGCCGCTGTGTTTGGCAACATTGAGCAGGTGATATAAAAAATCGGCCGGGGTAATACAGGCAAATGAGTTGCAATACAACAGGCGGTTACCCTCTAAACAAACCAAATCAAAGTGGTTTTTCTGTACGCTGGCATACAGGTATTTTTCTTCGGGCGGCGGCTGGGGTAATGCCGGCAAAAGGTAGCTAACGGCATGTTGCAGGGTAAACTGGTCAAAAACTTCGGTAAAGGAATCGAGCAGTTGAAAATCTATGGCAAATACTACAAAACAGTTGTAACCTTCTACTAAGTTGGCCATAATTTTACCGTTGCCATCGTTCGAAAAATTAAAGTCGTAGTACTTTTCGGCACTGCTAAGGTCAAAATACTTGTTCGGAACTAAAGTATAGTTGGCAGCATTTAACCCGATGCTGATTTTGGCATACTTGTTTTTAAACAGGTCTTCCTGCTCCAGCAAGTCGGTTAGCATCATTTTGTAGGCAAAATAATTAAAGGCATTTTTCAGCCGGTAAGATTTCATGTACTGCACCGTGTTGCCGGCATCGGCAGCAATGGTAAAAGACAATTCATCGTTCCCCACATAAACGGCAAGATGCTGGTTTTCGGAGCCGTTGTGCCCAAAGTGTTTTGCTTTAATTTGGTGGTTAACCTGTATATTGTTCAAATCGTTCGACAAGGGAGGGGTTCATTTTAGGGTTAACAAATGTATGGCGTTGCCAATTTATTAAATAGCCATACGCAACAAGGCCCGGCGCCTTGTTGCGTATAGGTTTGCCGAATGCAAAACAGCGCTGCCGCTATTTATCCCAACTGCCGGTGGTGGTTCCGTCTGTTATAGAACCCACCCGCATGTTGTCGTGATATTTGTCGGCATAGTATTTGCCCGCCAAACCCGAGTAGATTACCTTTAACGGCGCCGATACTTCAAAGGCCGGAATTTCGGTGTTGCTTTTGGTAATTTTAGTAGCCTGTATGCTAAACCGCTCGTTGTTTTTACCAAAAGGAACAATGGGCATTTGTTCGGCAGCTTTCACATTACCGGCAAACAATGAGTCTATCATTGCCTTTTTCGATACTTCTTTCTTAACCACCACCGTAGAGTCGTTCGGGTCACCTATAACTTTAATTACCTCAAAGCTATCGGTTTTTACCATGTTTATCAATGAGTCAAAGTTACCGCAATAGCGGTTGTACTTGCCTTTAAAGGCCAGTTGTGCGCCTCTTATTTGCTTTAAGCGTTCAATTGCCGCCGCATCCCGCTTGGCTTTCTCTTTCTGGAACGTAATGGGTTCCTGTATGGAGGCAATTAACAGGTAAGCCAGCAAGGCAATTACCACAATCAGCGCAAGGTTCAATACCAGTCGAAGTGTGTTCATAGATAGAGCTTTGTGTTAAACAGGGGCAATAATAGTATTTTTTTACAACCAAATTGTAAACTTGGTGCGAAATTATTTTGTTTTACGCTTTTTACAAACAAAATGCCCCTACTTTTGTGTCATGTTTGAATTAGATGACCCTTTTGTGGCAGAAAAAGTGGCAAAAATGATGCAGCAAAATCATTTTATGCACTTTATCGGTTTTGAAGTAACCAGGGTGGCCCCCGGCGTGGTAGAGGGGCAACTTGTTATGCAAAACCACCATCGGCAGCAAAACGGCTTTGCGCATGGCGGCATTATGACCACCCTGTGCGATACCGTTGCCGGTTTTGCTGCCTTTACCCTTATTAGCCCCAATCTTCATGTGGTTACCGCCGAAATAAAAGTGGTGTATTACCGACCCGCCACCGCCAACGTACTCTATGCCCACGGCCGCGTTGACAAGTCCGGCGCCAAATTGCACTTTTGCGAAAGCGAAATTTTTGGGTGGGTAAATAACCAAAAAAAAGTTTTTGCCAAAGCCACCGCCACCATGATTGTGGTATAAAAGTAAACCAAATCACCCGCAACTGATAACATGAACCTGCCTTACCGACCCCGCCGCCTGAGAACCAATGCCATAGTGCGCAATATGGTAGCCGAAACCCGCCTTTCGGCCAATATGTTGGTGTACCCTTGTTTTGTATGCAAAGGTTCGGGTATTCAACACCCCATACAGGCCATGCCCGGCGTTTACCATTTTTCGCCCGATGAACTGGTGCGCCATGCCGAACAATGGCTGAAACTGGGCATTAATAAACTACTCATTTTTGGAACCGGCGATGCAAAGTCGGATATGGCGCTTAGCAGCCACGACCACAACAGCTCGGTTCCTACCGCCCTGCGCCGCCTGAAGGCCGAATTTGCCAACGACCTTTACCTTATGACCGATGTGTGTGTATGTGCCTACACCACTCACGGGCATTGCGGCGTATTGGCCGGCAGCCTCGTACTCAATGATGAAAGTGTGGACATCTTATCGCAAATGGCCCTAACCCATGCCGAAGCAGGCGCCGATATGGTGGCACCGTCGGATATGATGGACGGGCGCATAGGGTATATCAGAAACACACTCGACGAAAACGGCTTCTCCAACATTGCCATCATGTCGTATGCCGTTAAATACGCATCGGCCTACTACGGACCCTTTCGCGAAGCGGCCGATTCCTCGCCCCAATCGGGCGACCGGAAGGGCTATCAAATGGATTTTCGCAATGCGCGCGAAAGCCTGCGCGAAGCCCTGCTCGATGAACAGGAAGGCGCCGATATTCTTATGGTAAAACCCGCGCTGGCCTACCTCGATATCATTCATCAACTTAAACAACAGACCAACCTGCCCGTTGCCTGCTACAACGTTTCGGGCGAATACAGCATGGTAAAGGCCGCCGCACAAGCCAAATTAGTTGATGAACCCCGCATTGTTATGGAAAACATGACCGCATTTGCCCGCGCCGGTGCCGACATTATTATTACCTACCACGCCAAAGATATACTGCAAAACGGCTGGCTGTAACCCAAATAATATTGCTGCCAATTAATTTTACTATTCACTGTCATATCTGTACCCATAAAAATGAACAAGCAACTTATAGAATGTGTGCCCAATTTTTCGGAAGGGCAAAATATGCTGGTCATAAAACAAATTACCGACCAAATTGAAAGCGTAGAAGGGGTGAAACTGCTCGATATTGATCCCGGAAAAGCCACCAACCGAACCGTGGTAACCTTTGTAGGCACTCCCGAAGCGGTTGTGCAGGCTGCCTTTTTGGCTATCCGGAAAGCATCGGAAATCATAGATATGAGCAAACACAAGGGCGAACACCCCCGCTTTGGCGCTACCGATGTGTGCCCGCTCATACCTGTTTCGGGTATTACCATGGAAGAAACTGCCCAATATGCCCGAAAACTTGCGCAGCGCGTGGGCGAAGAACTCCAAATTCCGGTGTACCTTTATGAGTCTGCTGCTTCAACGCCCGAAAGGCAAAACCTTTCTACCGTAAGAGCCGGCGAATATGAAGGATTGCCCGAAAAACTAACCAACCCCGATTGGATACCCGATTTCGGGCCTGCACAATTTACCCCGTTGGTAGCCAAAACCGGCGCTACCGCTATTGGCGCCCGCGATTTTCTGGTGGCATACAACATTAACCTCAATACTACCTCTGTGCGGCGCGCCAATGCCATAGCCTTTGATGTGCGCGAAGCCGGCCGGGTATTGCGCAAAGGCAACCCCATTACCGGCGAAATTCTGCGCGACGAAAACGGCGAACCCCTCCGCCGGCCGGGAGTACTAAAATCGGTCAAAGCCATTGGCTGGTACATTGAGGAGTATGGCATTGCCCAAATTTCAATGAACCTTACCAATATAAGCATTACTCCGGTTCATGTGGCTTTTGAAGAGGTTTGCCAAAGCGCACAGGAACGGGGCATACGGGTTACCGGCTCCGAAATTGTAGGGCTGGTGCCCCTAAAAGCCATGCTCGATGCCGGCAAGTATTTCCTGCGCAAGCAACAGCGGTCGGTGGGTGTGCCGGATGAGGAACTGGTAAAAATTGCGGTTAAATCGCTGGGATTGCACGACCTTGCCCCTTTTGACCCGCGAAAAAAAATTATTGAATATGTGCTGGAAGACATGGAAAACAACCCCGCACCGCTGGTAAGTTTATCGCTCAAAGCATTTAGCAACGAAACCGCTTCCGAATTGCCGGCGCCCGGTGGCGGCTCTGTGGCGGCATATCTGGGGGCGTTGGGCGCAGCGCTGGCCACCATGGTAGCCAACCTTTCGGCCCACAAACGCGGCTGGGACGAGCGTTGGGAAGAATTTTCGGATTGGGCCGAAAAAGGGCAGGCGCTTAAAAACCAGCTTTTATTGATGGTAGATGAAGATACCCGCGCGTTTAATGGTATTATTGATGCAGTACGCCTGCCCAAACAAACCAATGCCGAAAAAGTTGCCCGTACCCAAGCCATAGAACTGGCCACCCAATACGCCACTCAAACACCGTTCAGGGTAATGCAACTGGCGTTGCAAAGCATGGAGGTAATAAAAGCCATGGCGCTGGAAGGAAACCCCAATTCGGTATCTGATGCGGGCGTGGGCGCCGCCTGCGCCCTGGCAGCCGTTAAGGGCGCCTGCCTCAACGTGCTGACCAATGCCAAAGACCTGCAAGACCGCCGTTTTGCCGATGAAAAAACGACCGCCGCCCTGCAAATGCTGCAAACAGCACAAGAACAGGAACAAATAATTACCAATATTGTATTGGCCCGAATGAACGGCTAAAATAATGATCCAATGGCTGCTGCTGCCCCTGTGCGGGGTTGCCGGCTAAGGCTACCAACCACGCAGGGCAAATAGAGTTTGGCATAATATATTGTTGAAAAAACACTTTTTTACCTGCGCATTTGTAAATATACGCAATTTTTCAAAAAAACCCTAATTTTGCGAGCCTGCTAACCTCGCCTCAACCAAACCACGTTTCCTGTTTTTTTTGTTAAATCAATAACCTACCCTGTATGAAATTGAATGCCGCCTTCTCATTTGTTCTGGCATTGCTATTTGCAGCAAACAGCCTAAGCGCACAGCCGTACCAAATTGGCACCAAATCTGCCACTTTTTTTGATGCGGCAAGAAACCGCAACATTGGTGTGCAAATACGCTACCCGGCCAACAGCGCCGGTGCCGATGTGCCCGTGGCAAGCGGGCAGTTCCCTGTAATTGTGTTTGGGCATGGCTTTCAAATTACCTACGATTCTTACTCTCACCTGTGGGAAACGCTGGTTCCGCTGGGATATATCATGGTTTTCCCTACTACAGAAGGTTCGTTATCGCCCAATCATGGAAATTTTGGGGGCGATTTATCTTTTTTGGTCAATACCATGCAAGCCGAAAATGCCAATGCAGGTTCCATTTTTTTCAACAAGGTGGCTCCTAAATCGGCAGTTATGGGGCATTCTATGGGTGGCGGGGCAGCTCATTTGGCGGCTTCATCGGGCAATGCCAATATTACCACCCTAGTAAGCCTTGCCGCTGCCGATACCGACCCTTCGGCCATCAACGCTTCTTCTTCCATTGCTGTACCATCATTGGTTATTTCCGGCACCGAAGATTGTGTAACCCCGGTAGGCGACCACCAGATACCCATGTACCAAAATATTGCCGCCAACTGCAAAGCCTACTACGAAATAACCGGCGCTGCACACTGCCAGTTTACCAACGGCAACGCCACTCTCTGCTATTTTGGTGAGGGGGTATCTTGCCTTTTCGGGGGGTGGGGACCTTTTGTGTCGCTTTCGGTACAGCATCAAAAAATGTTCGATGCCCTTATACCCTGGCTCGACACCTACATGAAAGACAATTGCACCGCATGGACCGGTTTTCAGAACCTGCTTGCCACCGGCAGCGGCTTTACCTATCAGGTGCCCGCCACCTCCTGCAGCGCCGCCACACCTGTTGCCAATGCCGGACCCGACCAAACCGTATGCGCCGGCACCACCGTAACCCTGTCGGCCGCGCCTACCGGCGCCACCTACGCGTGGAACAGCGGGCAAAGCGGGCAAACCATACAGGTAACACCCCTGCAAACCACCAATTACAAAGTAACCGTTTCTAATGCCTACGGCTGCACCGCCAGCGACGCCGTATTGGTTACGGTTAACGCCTCCCCTGCCGCCAATGCCGGCCCCGACCAGATTATCTGCAACGGACAAACAGCCAACCTTACCGCAAGCGGCGGCAACAGCTACAACTGGAGCAACGGTTTAACCGGCGCCTCTGTTTCGGTAACACCTGCCGCCACTGCCTCCTACACCGTTACTGTTACCAACGCAAGCGGCTGCACCGGCTCCGATGCAGTAACCGTAACCGTAAACCCCTGCGGCGGATTAACCGTATCGGTCTTGCTTATGTTGCAGGGTGCCTATAACCCGGCTACCGGACAAATGAACACCTCTCTGCTTTCATCGGGCGCTTTGCCGGTTACGCAACCCTATCAGGCAGCCCCCTGGTTTTATAATGGTACCGAAACCGTGGGGGCGGCTCAAAACTTTCTGCCAAACACAGTAGATTGGGTGCTGCTGGAAGCCAGAGACCCCGCCACCGGAGCAATAGTTGAAAGACGCGCCGGCTTGCTATTGAGCAACGGACAAGTAACAGATGCCGATGGCACTACGCCAAACGGGGTAAAATTTTTCTCGCTCACCAACAACAGCGCTTATTTTATTGTGGCAAGACACCGCAACCACTTAGCCGTAATGAGCCGCCAACCCGAAGTAGTGCCCAACAACACCAACCCAATTAACTTTACCACCTCCGGCGCCGAATTTGGCAGCAACCAAACCGTTGCCTTGGGAAATAACGTGTTTGGCTTGTTTGCCGGCGACTTAAATGCCGACGGAATCATTAACCATACCGATTTTAACCGATATTTTACCGACTACCTCCTCAATACCAATTATTTACCCGGCGACTGCAACCTGAACGCCATTACCGATTTGAATGACTATAACCAATACCGGCCTAATGCAGGCGTAATTGGCGTAAACGAAATAAGACTCTAAAAAAAATAAAACCGCCCGATGAATTATTTTGCCTCACCGTTTGTTTTATTTCTAAAATATACCTTAACTTCGCACCTGAATTTTGAGGGCCCTTAGCTCAGTCGGTTAGAGCAGCGGACTCATAATCCGTTGGTCCGGGGTTCGAGCCCCTGAGGGCCCACCAAACCTTGATTATTCTTTTGCAATAATCAAGGTTTTTTTATTGCACCATTATCACCAACAGAAAAAAAACTACACTAAGCTCAAAAACACCAACTTTTATACCATCTTTGCCTGTATATTTGTTGCAGCAAAACACTAATAACCGGCAAATACAAAAAAACAGGCTTTTTTATTAACCACCCTGCTATTTTTGTGTTTAACCTGTGTTGGCAATATTTTTGCGCTGCTTTGCAATTTATAACCATTTTAACCAGCTAAAACCTATGCCCGTTATCAATTACGACCCAACTACAACCGATCTTAGCCAATATCCCGACATTAACCAACTGCCCAACCTGCTATACAGTTGCAGATGGAAAAACGCCAAATCGGCAAAGGGAGTGGCAGATTTTATACAATTGCTCAACAGCAAACCCAAAATTGAACAGTTGTATCATGATTTTAAACCTGCTGTTTCGCTTTTTGGCAGGTTGTTGTCCAGTTTCAGTAAAGTTTACACTACAGAATTACAAAAATTACAACTGCAAACCATAGCCAAATACATGGTAGAGGTAATTGATGTACAGAAGGAAAAACTAACCGATTTGTCTTTGCTGTCGCACAACTTAGTAAATATTGCCCCTGCTGCACATAAAGTGCTGGTAAACAAAATTATTGCCGATGTAGATTTACCTGCACAAGTGCAAATTCCGCTTAGCCGAGGCTTTTTACCTTTTATTAAACAAATTAAAAGGCTGGGTATTGAGCAAAATAACGAGCAATACCACAAAATTGCCGACGATATTACCAATATGGTGTTTCAACTGCCTGTGCAGGATTTTCTGGAACGCTACAACCTGATAGAACTTAACCGCGTACTTTGGGAACTGTTACAACTTAATCAGGCAGAACTGCGCAACTGGATTCACAGCATAGAATCGGCCCAATGGCTTGAAAAAATAAAGCGCGAACCCAACAAAGACGCCCTTTTCAGGCTGCTTTGGATTATCTATCATACCGATTTCCACCTGTCGAAAGCGCTGGGAAATTATGTTTTTAAACGCCGGTACGAAAGAATGCGCACCCGCGTACAAGCCGAAGACGTGCCGCTGTTGGGTTTCTTTATGAACGTTTTTCGGTTTCAGTTCCGCGGCATGGTTCCTCATACATCGGAAATTGCCATGCACATATCGCGCAATGCCTATACGCTCAGCCATATTGCCTTTGCCGTATTTTTTATTGAAACCGGAAATCCCCGCTTTATCAACTCGTTCCGAAATTACCTTTCTCAGGAATCGTATGTAGAAAACCCGCAGTTTTCGTGGAACCATCTGGTAGAAAGCTACCCCATTGCCACCACCCGAAGCCTGTTGCTTAAAATACTTAACCTTTTTAAGCTGCCTTATGAGCCGCTTAGCACCCATAAACTCATAGAAAGAAATCTCACCAATGTCGAACTGCTAAAGGCAGACACCCCGTTTGACAAAGCTATGAGCATTTGCTGCAACCCCGAAGACCCGGCCTCTTTGTTTAAAAACGAAGAAACCGCCCGTATTTTTATGACTTTATTTTATGAGTCGCGCGGCTGGAAAATTCCGGCTCCCGAAGAAGCAAAATAGGGTTTACATTGCCGGTTTGCCCTTCATTCATAAAATTGCAGCGCTTGCAAGGAATTGCTTAACCCCTTTGCTTTGTGTATGCAGGCTAAAGGCTATAACCCTGTGTTTGTACTTTTTGGCTGCCTTTTGTTTTACCTAATACGCCTCAATTTGTTCTTTGGTGTATTTACAGGTAACCCACTCCGGCTCCAGTTTCATGCCAAGTTTTTTATAAAACTCAACGGCGGGTGTGTTCCAATCCAGCACATGCCAGCGCACCTGATTTACCTGCTGTTCTTTGGCAAATTTAAAAACTTCGTCAATCAGCAATTTTCCAATGCCCAACCCGCGGTACTGCCCGGTAACAATAACATCATCGAGGTATAAAATTTTACCTTTCCAGGTAGAGTAGCAAAAGAAAAACAAGGCCATGCCGGCAATTTCGGCGCTGCCATCGGGCAGGGTTATTTCGGCAACGCGCATAAAATACAGCGGTTGCGGTCCAAACCCGTCTTTTTCAAACTGTTCAAGGGTAAGGGTAACTTCTTCGGGGGCTTTTTCAAACAGCGCCAATTCGCAAATGAGGCGGTAGGCGGCAGGCAAATCGGGCTTTTCTGCTTTTCTGATGTTAATTTGCATAGGAAAATGGAGGGAATGATGGAAATTTCGGATAATTCTATTGTACAAAATTAGGCTTTTTTGTCAAATTACCCCGAAAAAAACCGATTTTTGTGCCTTCATCACCACCTTCTTTCATGCAAACACTAACGCTTGGTTTTTCGCCTTGCCCTAATGATACGTTTTTATTTGATGCTTTGGTCAATGGTAAAATTGATACCGGCAACCTGCGGTTTACCCCCGTTATAGCCGATGTAGAAGAACTGAACCGCCGCGCATTTGCCAACAGCCTGCACATTACCAAACTCAGCTACCATGCTTTGGGGCATTTGCTGCCCAACTACGAACTGCTGAACGCCGGCAGCGCCCTTGGCAACAACTGCGGCCCGCTGCTGATTGCCAAACAACCTTTAACCACAACAGAAGTAAATGCTGCCCAAATTGCCATACCGGGTAAATATACCACCGCCAATTTCTTGCTTGGACTGGCGTACCCGCAGGCAACCAACAAACATGTTATGCTGTTTTCGGAAATTGAAAACACCGTTATCAGTGGCAAGGCTGATGCCGGGCTGATTATTCATGAAAACCGCTTTACCTACCAAAGCCGGGGGCTGGTAAAAATTGCCGATTTGGGTGAGTTTTGGGAAACCCAAACCCAACTGCCCATACCATTGGGCGGCATTGCCATACAACGCCACCTGCCGTTGCACCTTAAACAGCAGGTTGACCGCCTGCTGCGCCAAAGCGTGCAATACGCCTTTGACCACCCCGCCGAAACCATGCCCTACGTGCGCTCCTACGCACAGGAAATGGACGAGGCGGTTATGATGCAACACATACAACTGTATGTAAACCAATACTCACTTAACTTAGGCGAAAAAGGGCTGCTTGCTGTAAATACCCTTTTTGAAAAAGCGCAACAACTGGGGTTAATACCGGTTTTTGAAGGTAATGTGGCAGTGCCTTTATAAAAAAGCCGGGCAGCGAATTGCTTATATTTTTAATGCTGTTTTTTGCGCCACAATCCGTTTTGTATGTTGTTTTTCTGTCCATTCCCAAACGGTGCAGTTGTTTAGTTTGCTGTCTATCCAGTCTAAGTAATGTAAACGGGCAAAAGCTTCCCTTTCAAACTCATCGGAAAGGAAGGGTTCCAGTTTTTCGCGCAGTTTTTTAAGGGCTTCGGTCATTTCCTTAGCATTGGCAATTTGCGAGGCGTTGCGCATAAACCGTATGATGAGCGATTCTACCTGATAATTTGATTCGTACTGATACAAAAACCGGTAGGTAGCCCTGCCCAGAGATTCGAGCAGCAGGTCGTTTTTCAGTTCAAAATGGATGAGCAGGTGTAAAATTCGGGCGGTGCAGTGGGTAATAGGCACGGTTTCCAGGTCTTTGTCGTTCAGTACAACCTCCAACTCGGTTAAAGCTTGGTTCAGGTTGCCGGCATAAAAATTAAGCGCCGCAATTAACAGGGTATAGTGTATGTTGTTGCCCTTAAAACGTTGGGCAAACCTGTTTTCCAAGTATTGCCGCATGTTGGGAATGAGGTTAAATGCCTTGGCATAGCGCTTTTGGTTATAATAAGCATCAAACGGAGAACCATAAACGGCATCCATGAGTGTGTTTACCGCTTCGGGGGTTACTTTATCAGCAAAACGGAGGTTCCAATTCTCAATTTCCCTCACGGTTTCATCAAATTGGTCGTAATCTTCCAGTTTGGTAAGCGCCATGAGCACTCCTTTGTAAGACACCATCAATTTTTGCACATTGCTCAACTGCAAGGCCTCTGTACTAAACTGCGCTACCTGAAGCTGTGCAAAATGCAGCGCTTTGTGGTAATCGGCATTCCAAAGGTAGTAGTTAAACCAGGTATTGCAGTAAAACAGCCTTGCATTAAACGACAAGGCAAGGTTAATATCTGCCAATAACGGGTGCGAAATAATATCCTGAAACGTTTCGGCCTGTTTACCATGTTTTTCCAATTGAGTATAGCCGGTTTGGTTTAACAGGTGCAGGGAGTGTAAATAAAGGTTGTAGTACTCCTGCGAATTGGCAATAACCGATAAAAGATGGCTTTTTTCGTATTGCAGTTTCATACGCTCATCATGTGTTTCGGTTTTATAGGGCATTATTTCCAATTGCAGGTTTATGAGTTCAATATGCCAGCTATATTGGTTTATTACGTTATCGGGGTGCAGCAGTTTTCGGGTAGCTTCTACCTTTTTCATGGCTTGTTCCATTAAGCCGCGATCAATCAGCGCTTCAATTTGCTTAATTTGCTGCCTCAGTTTATGGCGTAGTTTTTCGCTGTTGGTATCGTACATGGCCAAACAATCCAAAATAAGGTTGTACAGATAGTTCTTTGCAGCCGAAAACTTTTGGGCAAATTTTTCTTTCGCAAATTTTTTCACCAACTTTTCCTCATCATAGGTTTCCTGTTTGTCAATGGCATCAAACAGCCGCAGGTAAGGGTTTTCCCTGGCATCGGATTGCTGTTTGTAGGCATATTTTTTAAAATATGCTTTTTCATTAACCGTAAGCGTTTTAACGAGATCGAACAAATCGGTTGAATAACCTGCCATAGTTCAAACAGTTTAAAGTTGCCTGAAATGGTTTATTAACGAAACAAATGTACTCTTTTTTTGTGGTGGTTGCTATGTGTGCACAGAATTCATCCTGAATTTACCCAAAATCAATAGAAATATTTTCACATAACCCATTAAAAATCGTTACACTAATGTTCTGCGCCGTTTGTTACCGCCTCTGCCCCACCCTTGCACCCCTTACAACATGTTTTGAGTAGTATTTACCGCCCTTACTCTGTGTTTTGTTTTAAAAACGGCGGTTTTGCTTCGGGTAATTTTTATACCTTTGTTGCACGGTAATAAACCCTGCACATTAAACAACTTGCTGCTATGGACAAAGCCGGTGGTCATTTAGATAAGGCGCTTACCCCGTTTATGTTGTGGGGTTTGGGAGTAGGTTATGTTATTTCGGGCATGTATTTTGGCTGGAATTTGGGGTTGGAGCAAGGCGGCACGTTGGGCATGGCCATTGCCACCTGTTTTATTACCATCATGTATGTAACCTTTACCTTCAGTTATGCCGAACTTGCCTGCGCCATACCAAAAGCCGGCGGCGGGTTCGACTATGCTTTTACCGCCTTTGGACCCAACATAGGGTTTATTGCCGGCTGGGCGCAAACCATTGAGTTTATTTTTGCACCGCCGGCTATTGCCTTTGCCATTGGCGCATATCTGAATGCTTTTTTTCCGGGCATTTCTGTGTTGGGTTGCGCCGTGGTGGTGTATGTGTTGTTTACCGCCCTTAACATTTACGGGGTAAAGGCTGCCGCCACTTTCGAAACCTTTATTACCATTTTTGCCGTTGCGGAGTTGCTGTTGTTTGCCGCCCTTACCCTGCCGCATTTTGAAATTGCCAACCTGCAGCACAACCATTTTCCGGCCGGCTGGGGCGGGGCTATGGCAGCCATACCCTTTGCCATTTGGTTTTTTCTGGGCATTGAAGGCGTTGCCAACGTTGCCGAAGAAACCAAAAACCCTCAACGGCATATTCTTATCGGCTTTGGCTCGGCCATAGCCACCTTAGTGGCTTTGTGTGCCTTGGTTTTTACCGCATCGGCAGGCGTGGCAGGCTGGGAAGCCATTGTATATAAAAACGGCACCGGCGGCGAAACTTCCGACTCTCCCCTGCCCTTAGCGCTGGCACATATTACCGGCAGCAACCACCTTATGTACCGGTTGCTCATTACCATTGGTTTGTTTGGGCTGGTAGCTTCGTTTCACGGGCTGCTGCTGGCGGCGGGCCGCTCTACCTACGAAATGGGCAAGGCCCGAAACCTGCCGGCTGTATTGGGCATTGTTTCGCCCCGTTTTCATACACCTGCCAACGCCCTGCTGGCCAATATGGCTGTAGGCATTTTAGCGCTGCTTACCGGTAAAACAGGGCAAATTATTATCATTTCGGTTTTCGGGGCGCTTACGTTGTATGTGGTTTCCATGTTGGCGCTGCTGCAATTGCGCCGCCAAAAACCCCAAATGCCTCGACCGTTTAAAGTGCCATTTTACCCATGGTTTCCGCTTACGGCTTTTTTTATAGCTGCCTTTTCATTACTGGCCATGTGCTGGTGTAACCCGCTGCTGGCGCTTATTTACGCAAGCACAATGGTGGTGCCTTTTCTTATATACCGCATTGCAAAAAACGCCCGGCAAACCGCATAACTACAACAAAACCGGCAATAACTAACATAAAAAACTACCTATCGCCATGGCTTTATCCGAAATACTGAACGAAATAAGGCAACACCCTTCGGGAAGGGTAAAACTGGCAGTTGCCGATATGGACGGCATATTGCGCGGAAAATATATTTCTACCGACAAGTTTTTTTCCGTCCTCGAAAGCCGTATGGGTTTTTGCGATGTTACCTTTGGTTGGGATATGGCCGATGTGGCTTACGACAATGTGCAGTTTACCGGCTGGCATACCGGCTACCCCGATGCGCCGGTTAAAATAGATACCGATACCTACCGCAAAATACCCTGGGAAAACAACCAACCCTTTTTTCTGGCCGATCTGGTTGCCGAAAACAACCAACCCCTGTACGTATGCCCCCGAAACCTGCTGAAAACCGTACTGCAACAATGCCTTGCCGATGGTTTTTTCCCCTTCTTTGCCCAGGAATTTGAATGGTTTAACTTTGCCGAAACCCCGCAAACCCTGGAAGAAAAAGGGTTCCGAAACCCTGCTCCTATTACGCCCGGCATGTTTGGCTACTCTATTTTGCGCAGTACGTTGCGAAACGATTTTATGTCGCACCTGTTTGACGGGTTACAGCAATTTAATATTCCATTGGAAGGGCTGCATACCGAAACGGGCCCCGGCGTATATGAGGCAGCCATCACCTACTCGGCCATATTGGAAGCAGCCGACCGCGCCACACTTTTTAAAACGGCGGTAAAGGAAATTGCCTACCAACATGGCATTATGTCCACTTTTATGGCAAAATGGAACGAAACCCTGCCCGGTTGCAGCGGCCACGTACACCAAAGCCTCTGGGATGCCGATGCCAAAACCAATCTTTTTTATGATAGCTCCGACCCACTGCACATGAGCCAAATCATGAAACACTATGTTGCCGGACAACTTTACTGCCTGCCTCATATTTTACCAATGGTAGCGCCTACGGTAAACAGCTACAAACGCTTAGTAGAAGGCGCATGGGCGCCAACCACCTTAACGTGGGCGCCCGACAACAGAACCGTAGCCCTGCGCATACTTTCGGGAAGTAAAAAAGCGGCAAGGTTAGAAACCCGCGTGGTAGGTTCCGATGTAAATCCCTACTTAGCCATGGCTGCCTGCCTTGCATCGGGTCTGTACGGCATCAGGCACCAACTGCCACTGCTGCAACCCGCCACGGTGGGCAACGGCTACCGCGATATCAGCAACGGAACCCTGCCGCAAAACCTCTACGAAGCTACCCTGCAAATGCAAAACTCCGAAGTGGCCAAGGAACTCTTTGGCGCCGGTTTTGTACAGCATTTTACCCAAACCCGACTTTGGGAATGGCGGCAATTTGCCAAAGCAGTTACCGACTGGGAAATGAAACGCTATTTTGAAATAATTTAATAAAAAAATATAAACCATTTAACAACCATCCTAAAACAGCATTTTCAACATGACTTTCAACAGTATTTACCAATACAATTTCCCCACTACCATAAGGTTTGGCCTTGGCGCGGCAAGCGAACTGCCCGCCTACCTTAAACAAAACGGGCTGAAAAACCCGCTTATTGTTACAGATGCCATAGTGGCGCAACTGCCCTTTTTCAAAAAAATAATCGCAAACCTGACCGCCAACAACTTAACGGCAGAAGTATTTTCCGATATTCACAAAAACCCGGTAAAATCTGATGTGTATAAAGGAACCGATGTTTGGGATAATACCGGCCGCGATTGCATAGTAGGCATTGGCGGCGGCGCAGCCTTAGACGTAGCACGCGCCATTGTGCTTAGGGTACACCACCGCGAAGACCTGTTTAAATACGACGACCTTATTGGCGGCGATGTATATGTAACCAATGAAGTGCCGCACTTTGTTACCATTCCCACCACATCGGGCACGGGCAGCGAGGTAGGACGCAGCGCCATTATTGCCGATGATGTTACCCATCAGAAAAAAATACTGTTCTCGCCCAAACTTCTGGCAAAAATTGTATTTGCCGACCCCGAACTCACCTACGACCTGCCCCCGGCCGTTACCGCTGCCACCGGCATGGATGCCCTTACCCACAATATGGAAGCCTTTTTGGCAAAAATGCCGCACCCCATTTGCGAAGGCATTGCCTTAGAAGGCATTACTCTCATACATGAAGCCCTGCCCGATGCGGTAAACAACCCTACGCCGGAAGCACGCAGCAAAATGTTGCTGGGTTCTATGATGGGTGCCATTGCGTTTCAGAAAGGGTTGGGTGTGGTGCATTCTTTGGCGCACCCGCTCTCATCATTGCTCGATACGCACCACGGGCTGGCTAATGCGGTAAACATACCCTACGGCATGGAGTTTAACATTGCCGGTTTTGAACACAAATTCCGGCGCATTGCCCGCACATTGGAACTAAAAGAAGAAACAGGGCAAGCCGTTGTGCAATACCTGTTTGAATTAAACAGCCGCATTAACATACCGCACAAACTGCGCCAAATAGGCGTACTGCCCGAACATATAGAAACCCTGACCGACCTTGCCTTTGCCGATTTTGCCCACCCCAACAACCCCAAACCGGTAAGCCGGCAAGATTTTAAAGAACTGTACCTAAAGGCGTTGTAATACCAAGCCATTATTACTTTCCGGACAATTTTTGAGTCGTGCCTCTAATATGTGAAGCAAGAACACAGACCGATACTACGCCCCTACCTGTTTTGCGCCCGACGGAGCGTTTTTTAACACATCTACCGGTTTATGAGCAGTTTTTGGCGTTGTACGGCACCGTTTTTCCTGACTTTGACAGTTCAGCGAGATAACTCATTGATAATCAGTGAGATAAGAAAT
>NBMY01000105.1 GCA_002212985.1 Sphingobacteriales bacterium TSM_CSS | reverse complement strand
TAATGGTTTGGGTAATTGTATTGGGTTTGGATGGGGAAAAATCCATGTTATTTTTTATTCAACTCCTTCGGAGTTGGGGGCTTGGTGGTTGGTATTTTCCACAGGTTTCACCTGCGGTTATTCGTATTAAAGCCCTTCGGGCTTTTTTTGCTTCTCTGTTTTTACCGTGTTGATTGCTGTTTTTGGGGTAGGCAGCACTTGAGAAGATGGAGTTGTATGGTAGGCGCTAATCGTTGGCGAACAATATGTTGCCGGTCATTTGAGGAGGTATGGGCAGCTGCATCATGCTTAAGATGGTGGGGGCAATATCGGCCAGTTTACCATCTTTGAGTTTGCCGCTGATGCCTTTTGCCATAATAAACACTGGCACTAAGTTGGTAGTATGTGAGGTATGCGGCGAGCCGTCGGGGTTGCGCATAATATCGGCGTTGCCGTGGTCGGCAATAATTACACAGGCGTAACCGTGTTGCAGGGCTGCTGTTACAATGCGTTGCAGGCATTGGTCAACGGTTTCTACGGCTTTTATGGCAGCTTCAAAAACGCCGGTATGCCCTACCATGTCGGCGTTGGCAAAGTTAAGGCAAATAAAGTCGGCGGTTTCATTTTCAATTTCGGGCAAAATGGCTTCGGTAACCTGCGGTGCGCTCATTTGCGGCATCAGGTCGTAGGTGGCCACTTTGGGCGATGGAAGGAGCAGGCGTTTTTCGTTGGCAAACGGGGTTTCCCTGCCTCCCGAAAAGAAAAAGGTAACATGCGGGTATTTTTCGGTTTCGGCTATGCGTATTTGGCGTTTTCCGTACTTTTCCAGCACCTCACCCAGGGTATTTACCAGATCATCTTTTTCAAAAATAACCGCTACGTTTTTGTAAGAGTCATCGTAGCGGGTCATGGTAACGTAGTGCAGGGGCAGGGCGCGCATGTTGTATTCGGGAAAATCTTGTTGGGTAAGGGCAGTGGTAATTTCGCGGCAGCGGTCGGTTCTAAAATTGAAGCAAATAACCACATCGTCTTCTTTAATACAAGCCAGCGGTTTGCCCTGCTCGTCAACGGCTACAATAGGTTTAATAAATTCATCGGTAATGCCGTTTTCGTAAGAGCGCTGTATGGCATCGGGTATGTTTTGGGCAGGCATTCCTTCGCCCAGGGTAAGCAGGTCATAGGCGAGTTTTACCCTTTCCCAGCGTTTATCGCGGTCCATGGCATAGTAGCGCCCTATTACCGATGCAATAACGGCAGGCGTATTTTGAATTTGCTGCTGCAGTTGGGTTAAAAACCCAATCCCCGATGTAGGAGCGGTGTCGCGGCCGTCGGTAAAAGCGTGTATAAAAATATGTTGTAGTCCGTGGGTATTCAAAATCTGGCACAGCGCTGCCAGGTGGTTCAGGTGCGAGTGAACGCCGCCGTCAGATACCAGTCCCAAAAGGTGTACCGGTTTGTTTGTTTTCAGGGCATAATCAATGGCGTTCAGCAGGGCAGGGTTGTTGGCCAGGGTTCCGTCTGTGGCTGCCAGGTTAATGCGCTGCAATTCCTGATATACAATGCGGCCGGCGCCAATATTCAGGTGTCCTACTTCGGAGTTGCCCATTTGGCCTTCGGGTAAACCCACGGCTTCGCCATGCGTGGTAAGTTCTGCATTGGGGCAGCGGCTGTACAGGCTGTCAACAAAAGGGGTTTTTGCCTGAGCAATGGCACTAACATCGGGCACTAATCCGTGCCCCCAGCCATCTAAAATAATTAAAGCAACCTTTGATGAGGTAAACATACGGTTTGTTTTAAACAACTATAAAGCAGATGCAAAGGTATCTATTAAACCCGATAGCAAAAAACTTATCTAACCAAAGAAAGCTACATAAAACAGTTTGTACAACTTTTTTTCTTTTTTCCGATGACCTGTTGCAGTCTTATGCGTCAGAATACTAAACATAAAGGATTGCACGTTTTGTTTAATCAGTTCAACTCTACATACTATGAAAAAGTTATTTTGGTCGGCAATTGTTATGGTTACATTTTTGCTTACCATGCCCATGCAGGCGCAAAGTAATATAAATGAAAGCGTTAGAACGGCGCTTAAAAGTGGAAATGCAGCCTCGCTTGCTCAATATCTTGCTGCTAACATAGACATTGTTACGCCCGATGATGACGACCGTTTTTCAAAAACCGAGGCAGTGCTGAAACTGTCGCATTTTTTTGCACAGTACCGCCCCACCTCTTTTGTCATTAAACACGAAACCAATGCCCCCAACGGCGCACGTTATTTAATAGGCAATCTTGGCACCTCGGGCGGCATTTTCAGGACTTCTATGCTTATAAGAAACAACGCAATTGTAGAAATTGCCTTTGAGCAGTAAAGATATTACCCCCTGTTTATTCCTTTTAACCAACACCCGCAGGCACAGCAATAAGCCTGCGGGTGTTGGTGTTTTATGGGCGTGCTATTGTACCAAAGGTTATTACATACTATATTTGCGGTAGAATTATGCCCCATAAACCAAACATTCATAACCACAATAAGAAAAGTAACCTTGCTCCACCCATTATGAAGATTAATAAATCTCATGAAGTAAGCCTTAAATACTACTGCAATTTAAAAAACGTGGCAGATACCTCGCGCGAAGAAGAAAGGGAAGAGGGGAGAAGAAGGACTTAAGGAAGGCAGGGAAATAGGAATAACCGAAGGGAAACTACAGATTGCCCGCCAAATGAAGGCAATGAGAGAACCGCCGGATAAAATAGCCCGATATACCGGCCTGCCGGAACATGAAATTGACAAGTTATAAATTTATCAAATGCACTATCCAACATCGGGCTATTCTGCACCCCAAACCATAATTTCCGAAGCATACCAAAATATTCACTTTGCATAAACATCACCGTATTACCAACTCAAAACTATGCTTTCAATACCCGAAGAACTGTTGGAAAGCGCACAAAGACAGGCGCACATTTACCAGGATTACCTTATGAAAATAGCCAAAGCGGTAATAACCCAAAATATATCGAAATACCCCATTTTTGTTATGCACCGCGAACCGGAACTGAAACTCGGACGCCCCGTGGTAGTTGCCCATACCGAAAACAGCGAGTGGTCGGTCAATGCCTCGCTTATGGAAGAGTTTGTGAATAAAGGCATTATCAGCAAAAAAAACACCGAAGACTTTATAAACGCCTACCGAAACCCGTATGAATACCTTTGCCTCTTTATTATATCGGGGCAGGGTGATGCCGGCTTTGCTTTTTGTCCGTATGCCGACTAAAAGCAAACTTCAGATACCAAAACCTGCCAGAGCAGAAATACGCAGCCGGTTAACTTCGTTTATTTGCACAATTGCGGATGCCTCCGGCGCATTTGTGCAAAATGGGGCAGCAATGCAGGCTAAAATTGTAAAACAGTTTACCATTTGCACAACTTTGCAAGATTTTTTTTTCCAAAGTGGATTTTTTTTGAACCAAACCATTATTTTTGTACAAAACATTGAAATAATTGAAAACAATTGTTGTACTTTGCCATTCACTTTCATGAATTACTGACACTTAAAAAATAGCGCGAATGATGAAAACTTTTACCCGATTACTACTTGTAGTTGTACTACTTGGTTCGTTGCGTCTTGCACATGCACAAGACATTCACTTCTCTCAGTTCTACTCGCAACCCCTGTTGCTCAACCCCGCTATGACCGGTAACCTCAGTGAGCATTACCGTGCATCTCTTACCTACCGCAATCAGTGGGCTACCATTCCGGCTCCTTATTCTACTGTGGCCGCCTCTGTAGATGCCTCTTTACTTGGCTGCCAGTTGGGTATGGACCATGTAGGCGTTGGTTTTGCTTTTTATAACGACCGTTCCGGTGATGGCGTTTTAAATGATATGACCGCCATGCTTTCGGTAGCTTACCATAAAGGACTTACCTCCGACAGGCGGTATATGCTCTCTGCCGGGGCGCAGGCAGCTTTTAAACAAAAATCGGTCAACATTCAGAACCTGTTGTTTGAAAACCAAATTAACTCTAATCTGGAGTTTGACCCTACGCTGCCAAACGGTGAGCCTTTCCAAACCAACCGCTTCAATTATTTCGATTTTAGCGGCGGCGCATTGTTTACCGGCTCTCCCTCAGACCGTGCCAATTTTTACCTTGGCGGCGCCTACTACCACTTTACCAAACCCGGCGAGTCATTCCTGGTTGAAGAAGTGTTAAACGTAGAACCCAACCTGTTAGACGGACGCATGGTGCTCCACGGCGGCGGTAACTTTTATGTAACCGACCGTTTCAGCCTCTCACCCAGCGCCCTTTATATGAACCAAAGCGCCAGCCAGGAAATTTTGTTTGGTAATGCCTTTGGTTTCCACTTCTCACAAGGAAACCGCTACCGCCGCAACGACTCCGATAATTCTGCCGTTTATGTGGGCGGCTGGTATCGTTGGGAAGATGCCATTATCTTTATGCTGGGCGTTGATTTTAAAGGCTTCCGCTTTGGGTTTTCTTACGATATTAACATCTCGCCTCTTAAACAGGCTTCTAACAGCCAGGGTGGTATAGAACTGGCGCTTAGTTTTGCCGGCCGCATGGCAGAATGTAAACGCCGTGCACCGGTATATTGCCCACGGTTCTAATAGGTCAATCTTCGGGCTTAATAAAACATGGCGTCATTTGCGCTTTCTTTTACAAAGGGCCATGCCTTTCGGGGCGTGGCCTTTTTGCATGTGCCATGCCGCCCTATTACAGGCGTTTCAAGGGCATACCACAGGCGGTGAAGCGGGTTAATCATTTTTTAAGCAAAAAAAGATTGCTTTTTGACTTGCAGAGTTTACAAAAAAAAACGTACCTTTGCAGGCCTTTTTAATTTTACACCAGTAAATTTTTCATTAATTTTTTAATCTCATGCTCAAATCGTACGAATGCGTGCTGATTTTCACCCCTGTCTTAACAGCAGAGGAGGTGGAAAAAGTGGTAGGCGATTACCAGGAGTTGATTAAGTCCCAGGGTGGCGAAATCGTTCATACCGATTTCTGGGGGCTTAAAACACTTGCTTACCCTATTAAGAAAAAAACCACCGGTTTTTACCTCATTTTGGAATATTCGGCTCCGGCTACCTCCATTGCCAAATTAGAGGTTTACTACAAACGCGATGAGCGTATTTTGCGTTTCTTAACCGTTCAGTTAGACAAATTTGCCGTTGAATACAACGAGAAAAAACGCAAAGGACTTATTGGCAAAGGCATTAAAAACAAACCCGTTTCGGCCGAATCGGCACGGGCAAGCAAAGCCGCCACCGTGGCAGACGACTTGATTATTATTGATGAACTGCAAAACACAGAGGAGGATTAAACTATGAGTGCCAACAAAGAAATCAGGTTTCTTACAGCTCCTAAATTAGGACGCAATGTAAAAAAATACTGCCGTTTTAAACGTGCAGGCATCAGGTATATTGACTATAAAAACCCCGATTTTTTGATGAAATTCATCAACGATCAGGGTAAAATCCTTCCCCGCCGCATTACCGGAAATTCATTGAAATTTCAACGTCGTGTAGGACAGGCCATTAAGCGAGCGCGCCATATTGCCTTACTGCCTTATGTTGCAGACAATTTAAAATAGTAATTGCCATGGAAATAATACTCATTCAGGATGTAAAAGGCTTGGGCAACCAGTATGATACGGTAAAGGTAAAAGACGGCTATGGCAGAAATTACCTCATTCCGCAAAAGTTTGCCATTATTGCCAACCGCGCCAATAAAGCCATTGTTGCCGAGCGAATTAAGCAAAGCCGCTCTAAAGAAGAAAAAATGATGGGGCAAATTGAAGCAATGGTAGAGCGCATTAAACTCAACCCCATTAAAGTAGGCGCTAAAGTAGGCACTACCGAAAAAATATTCGGCAGTGTAACCAATGTGCAGCTTGCAGAAGCCATTAAACAGCAAACAGGCATTGAAATTGACCGCCGTAAACTTACCATTTCCGATGATGTAAAAACCCTCGGAACTTATCAGGCGATGCTTTATTTCAGGGAAGACTTGAAATATATGATTGATTTTGAAGTAGTGTCTGAGTAATTTTTACGTCTTTTTTACCAAAACAGCCTTAATATGCCTTATGAGGTAGGTTAAGGCTGCTTTTGCTTTTATAAACTCTGCCATTTGTTTTTAAGTTTACCCGTTAGCTATACTTATTACTTTGAAAACAAGGTTGTTATGTATGCAAATCAAACTCAAAACAGCGTTGCGCTTGTGCAAATATTGCAGGAGGTAAGCAGTGAGTCCGAACAACTTTTTGGCGGGCTAACAGCCTCTGTTCTTAATTGGAAACCCGCCCCCGATAAATGGAGCATTGCCCAATGCCTCCACCACCTTATGGTAACCAATATGAGCTATTACCCCGAATTTGACCGCATATTGCAGGGCAGCGCATTTACCAACTTTTGGGGTAAAATTCCTTTTTTACCCTCCTTTTTTGGGCAAATGCTTCTTAAAAGTGTAGATCCCGCCTCTGCCAGGCCACTTAAAACAACACCTGTTTTTACCCCTTCCTCCAGCGACCTGCCGGCTACAATTGTGGCAGATTTTATAAACCAGCAGCAGCAAACCATTAACTATTACAACAAACTGCTACAGGTTGCAGCGCCCCAATCGGTTTTGGTTACCTCTCCAGCGGCCGTTTTTATAACCTACTCGCTCAGCAATGCCCTGCGCATTATTGCCCTGCACGAACAACGACACCTTAATCAAGCTAAGCGAATCATGCAAATGCCCGAATTTCCGGCTCATTAACCGCCATTTTTTGTCTTACAAAGCATATTGCCACAAGCGGGTAAAATGTTTTCAATTAATATCTTTGCGGTAAAATATTTCTGCCATTTGCCAGTTTGCTGTATGTGCGTGCGGCACACTAACCGAAAAATCAGGTTTATCCGATGATAAAAAAATTATTGCCGGCAGTAGCAACACTGTTGCTGTATTTTGTTGCCAATGCTCAAAGCAGCTATGTATATGATATAGACCTGCAAAACGTTGAAAACGACCGGGTAAAGGTAATCCTTACGCCACCAAACATTAAAAAAAACAAGGCAGTATTTGTAATGCCGGCAGTTATTCCGGGCAGTTATGCCCGCAAAGATTATGGACGGTTTCTTACAAACTTTAAAGCTTTTGGCCCCGGCAACAAAGTACTGAAAGTAACCCAAAAGGGTGTAAACAGGTTTGTAATTAACAATGCACGCAAACTGGAGCGCATTGAGTATTGGGTAAACGATACCTGGGACGATGAAAACATAGAACAGTTTGTGTTTCAGCCCGGCGGCAGCAATATTGAAGCCGGTAAAAACTATTCCATAAACAACCACGCATTTTTCGGCTATCTCGGTGGCATGAAAATGCTGCCTTTTGAACTGCGTTTTACCAAACCTGCCGGCTTTTATGGCGCTACAGCCCTCAATGGCAGGCATTTAAACCCCACCCGCGATGTTTTTACCGCACCAAACTATATTAAATTGGTTGATAACCCCGTTTTATACAGCCTGCCCGACACCACATCTTTTACCGTGTTAAATGCCGTAGTGCAGGTAGCCGTATATTCGCCCAACAAAACCGTACAATCGGCAAAGGTGGCATCTTACCTCAAACCTCTGGCAAATGCCTTGGGCAATTTTTTCGGAACCTTTCCCGTAAATAAGTACGCTTTCCTGTTTTATTTTGCCGACCCCAACACCCAATTGCCCGAAACAAAAGGATTGGGTGGTTATGGCGCACTGGAACATTCTTACTGCTCTTTTTATTACCTGCCCGAAATGTATCACGAACCGGCTCTTAAAGGCATGATACAGGATGTTTGTGGACACGAATTTTTGCACATCCTCACTCCCCTCAATATTCACAGTGAACAAATAGAAAATTTTAACTTTGAAAACCCCGATATGTCGCAGCATCTTTGGCTGTACGAAGGTGTTACCGAATATTTTGCCATGCTGGTACAATTGCGTGCCGGACTTATTACTCCCGATGAATTTCAATCCAAAATACGCAACAAAATAGCCCGTGCCGATGCGTTTCCTGCCATGTCGTTTACCAATATGAGCCGCAATATTGTAAAAGACGAATATCAGGACGATTACCTTAATGTTTATCAGAAGGGCGCACTCATCGGGTTTTGCCTCGATTTGTACCTTACCCGGTTTAGCAACGGTAAATACGGACTGCGCGAACTCATGTTGGACATTTCAAACAAATACGGTCCCAACAAACCGTTTAAAGACAGCCGCCTTTTTGACGATATAGCAGAATTTACCACCCATAATGTGCTTAATTTTTTTAATGATTACGTGCAAGGATCTAAACCACTGCCTTTTTCCGAATTATTTGACGTAATAGGATGGCGATACAGCGAGCGCGAAAATACAGCCGGTTATTATTTTGGTTCCTTCGGGCTGGGATTTGATGCCGAAGATGCCGCACTGCAATTTATTGATGTTGGGCAAAATGTGCTGGGCATTCAGGAAAACGACAAACTGCTGAAAGTAAACGGTGCAGAAATATCCATAGAAAATGCCGAACACACATTGGAACCGCTGTTTGGTGCAAACAGTCTGCAAAAAATTACCCTCACCATCATGCGAAATGGTTCGGAAATGGAGTTAACCGGCCAGCCGCAAATGCAAACACGCATTCAGCAACATGTGGTGTCAAACGTTGAACAGCCAACCCCCGAACAACTAAAACTACGCCGCTTTTTGTTTACCGGAGAGTAGAAAAACGCCTCATTTGCCTGTATTAAGGCACAAAAAGGTAAAAAAAAGCCAATTTTTGCATTGCGGCGTTAAAAATTGCTATTTTAGCAAAAAATTAACGCTATGTTACGCATTGTTACTTTGCTTGCAGGGGTACTTTTTTGTTCGGGCATTTTACAAGCAGCCAGAGGCGATATTGTAAGTTTTACCCTTGTTGAAACCAAAACCGCCGCGCAACTGTCTGTCGAAACTACGGCCGCCACCGGCCTACCGGCCACGCTTTTCGGGTTTCAGTATGATATATCGGTGTACAAAGTTGCCTACGAAACTGTTGATTATGACGGTATAGCCCCAACCATTGCCACCGGCCTGGTTGCATTTCCCTATAACTACCCTTGCCCGCCGCCCATGTGTACTTACGGGCACGGCCTTGCCCTTAAACATACCGAAGCGCCTTCTAATGCCAACAATACCTACGGCTTTATTTGCAAAGGCATAGCAGCCAACGGCTACATAGCCTTAGCTCCCGATTATATACATATGGGACCCGATGCTTCACCCGGTTTCCAAGCCTTTATGCACGCCGCCACCGAAGCCGCCGCCACCATAGACCTTGTACGCGCCACCCGAACCTACTGCCAAAACAATGGCATTGCATACAACAGTCAGTTGTTCATAAGCGGATATTCGCAGGGCGGACATTCCAGCATGGCTACCTGCAAAAACATACAGGAAAACTACCCCGATGAGTTTACCATTACCGCTGCCATGCCCGGTGGCGGAACCTTCGACCTTTCGGGTATTGCTGCCGACTCGCTCGCTTCGCCCACCCGAACCACCGGCGAACCTCACGCCTTTTGCCTCATCAGCAGAGCCTATTACGAAATTTACCGCCAGGAACTTTACAACATAGTAGGGTATGAAATTCCTTTCAACGACATTTTTAAATCGCCCTATGACTCGCTGTTATACCTCATCCTCGATGCAGCAAGTCCATTTTCGAATGTCGGGTTGCTTGATAGCATCCCCAACCGCATGTTAGAAGAACCGTTTCATACCGAATTTTTGACAAACCCCGATTTCTGGATGCGTACCTTTTTGGGCTACAACAACCTCTACAACTGGGCACCGCAATTTCCGATGCGCTTGTTTCACAGCGATGCCGATGTGGAAAACCCATACCCCAACGCCGTATTTACGCTGGAACAAATGCAACTGAACGGCGCTCCCGATGTGGAATTGCAAACCGTTAGCGGTTTTAGCCACCCACAGGCAGGGCTGTACCACGTATTAGCCTTGCGACAGTGGTTTGCCACCTTTCGAGAAGACTGTGCCACCGGCAGCATCAACCCAACCGGACAATTGGCAAAGGCAACCGCATACCCCAACCCGTTTACCCAAACCTGCACCATTGATTTAACCGCCGTACATACACCCGTTACCGGCTGGCAACTGTATAACAGCAGCGGACAACGGCTGCAAGCCGGACAATTAAATGCCAACAGCCGCCAAATTACCATTAACCGCACTGCAGATATGGAAAAGGGAGTTTACATTTTAATGCTTCAAGGGCAAAACGGCGCTCAAATGGGCATTCCGTTGCTGGCAAACTGACAGTAACATAACACAGAAGGCAAACAATTTACAAACCCGCCTTGTTTGTTAAATGCCGGACATGCGGTCCGCACGATTTTTTCGCCAGTAAAAACAGTTACATATGAACGCGGTAAAACCGGTACAACAAATACTGCCACCGCCGCCGCCGCACATGGTTGGCGACGGGTTTAGAGTACATAATTTCTTTCCCGGAGGTTACAATATGGATTTACGCCGCATGAGCCCGTTTTTTCTGCTCGATTATAACGCCAAAATAGAGTTTCCGCCCAAAGACACGCCGCGCGGCGTAGGCGTACACCCGCACCGAGGTTTTGAAACTGTAACCATAGCATATCATGGCAAAATAGCCCACCACGACAGCGCCGGCAATAGCGGCATTATTGCAGGGGGCGATGTACAGTGGATGACCGCCGGCAGCGGCGTATTGCACAAGGAATACCACGAAAAAGAATACAGCCGGAAGGGCGGTGCGTTTCAAATGGTACAGATGTGGGTTAACCTGCCCGCAAAATATAAAATGACCCCGCCCAAATACCAGGCAATTACCAAAGATCAAATGGGTGTGGCAGAACTACCCCATAACGGCGGAACAGTAGAAGTATTAGCCGGCGAATATGGTGGGGTTAAAGGTCCGGCCTTTACCTTTACACCTATGCAGGTATATCATGTGCGTCTGAACAAAGGAACAGATGTTGTATTGTCATTTCCCCAAAACTACAATACCGGCTTATTGGTGGTAGAAGGTAGTGTGCAGGTAAACAACAGCCAAACCGCCCCTGCCGATAATTTTGTGCTGTTTAAAAACCATGGAACCGATATAACCCTGCATGCGCCCGAAAATAACCTGCTTTTGGTATTAAGCGGCGAACCAATTAACGAACCTATTGTACCCTACGGACCGTTTTTAATGAATACACGCGAGGAAATTATGCAGGCCTACCGCGATTTGAATGATGGTAAGTTTGGCGTATTGGAAGAGTAATACCAACCCAAAATGAATTACCCTTTCCGCGTTTAGGGAACTTTGAAACACAGCAAACGTTGCCGTTGTACTCACAAACAATTAAGAGTCAAAGCCGCCAATATGCTTAACTGGCCGCTTGTTGCGAAGCTGCAAGTTGCCTTTGCCGGTTTACCAATGGCAGTGCAACCATGGCTGCAAACCCACCCACCATTACCAACAGGGTTTGCGAACCCCATGCCAACCAGCTAAAAGCATAGGCCAGCGTGTATTCTACACCATAGAGTGCCAGAACACCTGCTACAATTATCTGGTAAGCGCCAATACCGCCTTGTGTGGCAATGATGCCAAAAGATCCCAGCACCATTACTGCCAACCCTGCCTGAGGGCCCAAATGACGCGTGCTATCAAAACAAAAAAAGCAGATGTAAATCATGGCAAAATACATGGCCCAAATAAAAACGCTGTGTCCTATAAGCAGTGGCAGGTTATATACATTGCGTACCGATATTACACCCTCCCATACGCCTTGCAGGGTGTTGACCATTTTTTGATAAACCACCGTTTGGCTGAATTTTTTTGTCATGTAGAGAAACGATAGTACACCAACCACGCCCACCGCCAATAACAATAAATATTGGCGCAGGCTGAAACCAAACAGCAAAGCCGAAAATTTACCCGATAGCGGCGCAAGTACTTTTTCGGCAAAGTAATTGCCCAACACGTTAAATTGAGTAAATACGACCACCAAGGTCAGAATAAAAAGGGTAAAAACATCAATAGCGCGCTCTATAAGTACAGTTCCAAAGGCTTTCTCGGGCGGAACCGGCTCATAACGGCTAATAATGCCGCAGCGCGTAATTTCGCCCATGCGCGGAAAAGCAAGATTGGCCAAATAACTGATGGCAAGCGCCATTAAAGAATTGGTAAGCCCGGGTTTGGGCGCAACACATTCAATAAGCATTTGCCACCGCATAGCCCGGCTAATATGGCTAAGTATGGCAAAACCTATTGAAACCAATATCCAAAAATAATTGGCTTCTTTAAGTGCCAGCACAATTTTGGCGCGCGCATCAGAATCAAACCCTTTAAGCGACCACCACACCAGCAGCAGCCCTATGCCTAAAAACAAAAGCGGCTTTACAATATTACCTATATGCCGCTTCAAGGGTTGGGTTTTTAATAATTTGATTGTGCTTATCAACAAAAACGGTAGCACCTCCTTTGTAAGATTTAGCCTCTTCAAAATCCATGTATCCGTAGCCGATAATGATAACAATGTCGCCCACCTGCACCTTTCGGGCAGCGGCTCCGTTCAGGCAAATCATACCCGAATTGCGCTCGCCCTTAATGATGTAAGTTTCAAAGCGCTCGCCGTTGTTGCAGTTTACAATTTGCACGCGCTCGTTTTCAATAAAATTGGCGGCTTCCAAAAGGGCTTCATCAATGGTAATGCTTCCAATATAGTTTAAATCGGCTTGCGTTACGGTTGCACGGTGAATTTTGGATTTGAAAACCTGAATATGCATTTACCTCTGTTTTTTAAATTTAGTAAACTGTTAATGAAAATAGTTATACGTGTTGTTAATTTAAGCAATCGGGCAAATAAAAGGTTGCTTTTAGTTACTAACAGTATTTTTACCCTTCTTTTAGTACTTTACAACCCGATTGCCTGTACTCTTTTATTTAGACTGTAAAATTTACAATTTGTTACTTTTGGGCAGCACCTTCTTAAACAAAAAAAGTACCCCTGTTAGTTCATTGGCGCATCTCATTTAGGTTGTTTGTGGGGGCAGCAGCAGGTTGTCAATAAGGCGCACGTTACCCACCCTTACAGCGGTGCAAACAACTGTTTGTGCGGCATCTTTCCAATGTTGTACCCGTTCCAGGGTATGTGCATTAACAATCTCAAGGTATTCGGGTTGGGCATTTTGTATGTGTTGCTCAAGGTAGTTTAAGGCTGCCATTCGGGCTTGCTTCGGAGGTAAAACTTCCATGCTTTGCTGTACCAGCAGCAGGGCACGGTAAATATGGGCAGCCTGTTCTCTTTCTTTTGGGCTGAGCCGAATATTGCGCGAACTCATGGCTAACCCCGAAGGCTCGCGCAGGGTGGGGCACATGTGCAAGACAACCGGGCTTTGGGTTATTTGCAACATTTTATCTATAATTTTGTACTGTTGATAGTCTTTTTGCCCCATAAACAAGTGGTGCGGCTGTACAATTTGAAGCAGGCGGGTTACCACCTGTGCTACTCCGTTAAAATGCCCCGGGCGATGTGCGCCCTCCATGGGTTTGTCTAAATAACCAAAGTCAAATACAGGAGCCGGGTTATCGGGGTGCGGGTAAATTTCCTCAACATCGGGTAAAAAAAGTACTTTGCAGCCGTTTTGTTCCAACAGGGCAATATCAGCCTCGGTGGTTCGGGGATATTTGTCAAAGTCTTCCTTTTCGTTAAATTGGGTAGGGTTTACAAAAATACTGCATACGGTAAGGGTGCAATGCTGTTGGGCAAAGGCAAGCAGCGAAATATGCCCTTCGTGCAGAGCGCCCATAGTGGGTACAAACCCAATGCTTTCGTTCCGGTTTTTGCAGGCAAGCAGGTAGCGCTGCAGGTTTTTAATGGTTTTAAACAGGTACACTTGATTACAGAGTGGCGAAGCAGGCTTCGTTAAACAGGGTGATACAGAAATTTTATCCGCAAAAATGCAATTAATTACTTAAAAAAGGGGCATTTTGTACAGCAAAAAAACTCAACTAAAACCAGAATACCCTGTAACAGGCAAAGCCCCTAAGCCTGTAGCAGCACTTTAGGGTTTTTAATGCTGTAGCAGGCAGGGCAGCACAATAATTTTACCCCTTTTTTTTGCTGCAGAACAAGTTTGTTAAGCAGCCGGTAAATGAGCATTTTAATCATAAAATAATATAGTTGCCGCCGTATTTTATTTTTAACGGTTTTTTTTTATTATCTTTGCACCCAATTACCAAAAGATGCAAAAAATAAATCTTTTGGCCTGTTTAAGCGAACAGCAGATTGTTTTTGGGGTAAAAAAAACAATCTGCGTGAATGACTGTATTGTTAATTATTTCTAAAAAACAAAAAAATGAGCAGCAAAACCAAGGTGCTAATTGTAACCCAGGAAATGAATCCGTATTTAGCTTTTAGCAGCGTGGGTGAAATTACGCGCCAGTTACCCCAATATTTGCAGGAGCAGGGTATGGAAATAAGAGTGCTGATGCCGCGCTTTGGAGCAATTAACGAAAGACGCCACCGGTTGCATGAAGTTGTACGGTTATCGGGCATTAACATTATTATTGAGGAAGACGATTTTCCGCTTATTATTAAGGTTGCTTCATTGCCCAACAGCCGTTTACAGGTTTATTTTTTAGATAATGAAGATTTTTACAAGCGGAAACACATAGAGCGCGACGACAATGGCAATTTTTATACCGATAATACAGAGCGCATGGTGTTTTTCTGCAAAGGAGTGCTTGAAACGGTGAAAAAATTTGGCTGGGCGCCCGATGTTATTCATTGCCACGGTTGGATGACAAGCATTATGCCCCTTTATGTGAAAAAAGCCTATAACAGCGACCCCATTTTTGCCAATTCAAAAGTGGTGTATTCTTTATATAAAAACACGTTTAACGAGGGGTTGGGCGAGATGTTTGACCAAAAAGTTCCAACTGGAAATATTTCTCCACTGGATTTAAACCCCTATGGCGGTACCAATAATACCGATTTGAACAAAGGAGCTATATTTTATGCCGATGCCGTTATTAAAGCCGACGAAGAAGTGCCCGATGAAGTTTGCAGCTTTCTGAAATCCATTGAAAAACCGGTGCTGCCTTACATGAGCAGAGAGAACGGCTATCTTCAGCAGTATGAAAAACTCTACGATCAACTGCTGGCCCAATAATTTACCCCCCTTGCCGTGCGTTAGTATTCATTATTTGGCAGGCGTTTTACTATTTAACCAACCACATGAAAAAACTGCTTCCGGTGTTAGCGGCTTGGGCCGTTTTCGGTTTTCAAGCGTGTACAGAAAGTACGTCTATTGGTGCCGATTTAATTGACGACGGCGCTTTTCCCGATAGCTTTGTAATTGATACCGTGCAAATGAAGGTAAACACCTTTACTGCCGACAGCATACAAACCGCACCACCCCTTTCCGGAATTCCTTACCTTTTGGGCGCTGTTAACGACGAAGCCTGCGGTGCTGCTGCTATGCACATTTTTACACAAATTGTGCCGCAAACCAACAATATTAGCCTGGGAGACTCGCTGCAACTTGACTCCGTAGTGCTGCAACTCGATTATGCCGGAACCACCCTCTACGGACAAGCAGGCGCCCCAGCCTCCATAACCGTTTACGAGCTTACCGAAACCATTACACCGGGAATAGTCTATTACTCAAACAAGAAATTTGCCTTTAACCAAGTGCCCCTGGGCTACCTTGCAAATGCCCTGTTTACCCCTGCCGACAGTATTACCCTCTTTAACAAAATTGAAACCGATCAAAACGGCACCGATTCGCTCACCTATTTTAAAGCGCCGCCCCACCTGCGAATTAAACTAAGCCAGGAATTCGGCAACCGCCTGCTGGCACAATCGGGAACCATTAACATGGCCGATAAAAACAGTTTTCAGCAGTTTTTTAAAGGTTTTTATATTGCTGCCGCTTCAAATGGCAATACAGTAGCCTATATTGATATGTTTGGCACCTATAGCCGCCTTACCCTTTATTACCGGCAGGGAAGCAATAAAAACCGGATACTCAATTTTCCGATAGGTTCTTTGTCTGCCATGACCAACTATTTTACCCACAATTACACCGGCTCCAATGCGGGAACTGCCCTGGCCGCCGCCGAACCCAACGGGCAGGAAACCGTGTATTTACAGGGCGCTGCCGGGCTGGGGTTTTCGGTAGAGTTGCTCAACCTGAATGCATACAGCAATTTTGCCGTTAACAAAGCCGAACTGGAGTTTACCGCTCTGCCCACTACCTACGAGTTGTACAAACTACCCACTACACTCGAAATCATGTCGTTTGATACCATTGAAAATGTGCGAAACCGCATTATTACTTCGGCTGTTCTGGAAGAAGAAACCGCCTCCGACGGGCAAGTGCTTAGCAAGTACAAGTTTGTGTTTAGCTTTTACACCCAGCAAAAAATTAACGGCGATGTGGTAAACGCCATAGAACAGGTTTTTCTCGATTTTCAGCGAAGCAACCCCAACCGCATTATACTGGGCGGGCCCCAACACCCGCAATACCCCATGAAAATGAGCATGGTTTGTACAACTTTGCAGTAAAACCGCCCGTTGCTTAGTAATACCAATATAGCACAACAATATAGCTAATAACTGCAAAAACGCCTACAAGAGCACCCAAAAACAGGTAATCTGCAACTTGTTCCAGTCTGTATTCCCACCCGGCATTTTCGGTTCTGATGGATATAAAAGACAGCACTGAAGAAAGTATAAGCAGAAGCGCAATGCCCGATGTGATTTCGTCAATGCGTGAATTAGCCGTTCTGTCTGCCAAATGAATGGAGGCGAGAATAAACAGGCAAAAACCCAGTAAATTTGCCGATGTGCTTAATATATGTTGCGATGTTTTGTTTGCCAAATCGGTACAAATGAATGATTAACACGCGCAAAGTTAAGCATTTGTGTTTTGACTTGCTGTTGCTGTTTTAAAAAAATTCCAAATTGGCAATGAGCAGCGTTCCGCAGCCGGTTGGGTAAACATTTCTTTTGGCGATACATTGGGCACCATATATTTGTCAACTGTAGCCAATCAACACAACAAACATTTTTCAATGCATTGGTTTACCTTATTGGTAAGCAGCATTTGGATTATTATTGAACTGTTCGGGTTTTGTTACAGGCATAAAACACAACCGCCCTGTTGTATGGGCAACAGGGCGGCGCAGTTCTTATTCTTTAGTGAAAATGTAAACTTACATCAGGCATGAACATGCCCGATGCTTGCTATGCCATATTGTGAAAAACCTGCTGCACATCGTCATCTTCCTCTAATTTTTCGAGCAGTTTGTTTATTTGTTCTTCCTGCTCTTCGGTAACGGTTACGGTAGTGGTAGGAAAACGCTGCAATTCGGCTTTTATCAACTCTATGCCTTTGTCTTCAATGGCTTTTTGCATGGTGCCAAAATCCGAAAAAGCGGTATAAATGTAAATTTCCTCCCCATCAACATCTACTTCCTCGGCGCCAAAGTCAATCAGTTCCAATTCCAGTTCTTCGGGGTCAAGGTTGCCTTTATTAAGGGTAAACACGCCTTGCCGTTCAAACAAAAAATCGAGCGAACCGGTTTTACCCAATTCGCCGTCGTGTTTTTTAAAATAGCTGCGCACGTTGGCAACGGTTCGGGTGGGGTTATCGGTAGCACACTCTACCAGAATGGCCACGCCATAAGGGCCGTACCCTTCGTAAACTACTTCGTCAAAATCTTTTTCTTCTTTGTTGGAGGCCTTTTTTATGGCATTTTCTACCTTTTCTTTGGGCATGTTGGCGGCCTTGGCATTTTGCATGGCCATACGCAGGCGGGGGTTAGAAACGGGGTCGGGACCTCCTTGTTTTACCGACATGGCTATTTCTTTGCCTATTCGGGTAAATGCTTTGGATATCTGGCTCCATCTGGCCATTTTCTGGGTTTTTCTCTTTTCAAATGCGCGTCCCATACTGGTTATTCAACTGAATTAAAAATTGTAAATGTGGATTGTGCAGCAAGCAAACAAGTGCTCAACCAATGCTTCTGCCTCATAAAAATTCTGGGTGCAAATTTACGGTATTTGTTGGTATTTTGTGGTAAAAGGGCTTATTTTTAACAACAAACAAGCAGCTATGCACTTAATTTGGTAAAATTGTGTTCTATAGATAAGTGTAGTTTTAGCTGCTTTGCATATTCAAATTCGTACTAATTATTTTTTAAACTATGTTGCCCAAACCATAACTGCCCTCAACGCCTATAAAAACTATAAATCGGTTATTGCGCAGGCACATGTGCATCCGTATTGATCGAGCAGTGCAGGTGAACAATTTCAAAAAAAAACAAAAAAAGTTTGGAGATGTAAAGAAAAAAGTTCTTCTTTGTTAAGAGTTTTCAAATCTGATAGCCTTGCCATGCTTAACATTACCCAAATGCAATCTGCGCCAACTTCCGCAAACGGCGATTGGCTTCCCGCTTTCTATGAGGCGCAAATTCGTCTTAGCCAAAACATATCAGGGGGGGGGTGTAATATATTTTCCGCCCGGCGTTTATAAGTTTAGCAATACCCTCCAGGTATTTGGTGCGCCGGTTATACGGGGTTCAGGCGCATATAATACATGGCTGCTTATAGATGCCCCATACGAGCCACATCCTTTTGATGCCGCTATTTTGAAACCCGTAGATGGCATGATAATACATTTTCATACGGGTACTGCGCCAGATATAGTAGGCACAGGAAAGTGGGTAAATACTTCGCCCCCCATTTCCCCGCTCATAGATACCGCTACTTTTGCCAACTGGCCGGCAGGCTTAGACATAAATACCTTATTTGCAGGGAATCACCTCACTAACGCATCTCCTGTTTTAGAACATTTTTTCTTAGCTAATGGACAAGCGCCTGTATATCCTAACCCACCCGACCCCCGATTAGGGTTTGGACACGGTATTGTAGCGCATAAACGTGCGCACATAAATGACTGCGCTGTTATTGGTTTTCCCGGCGATGGCATTCGCCTTGTAGGAACTACCGGACCTCATCAGTTTCTGGAGGGTCTGAGAATTTGGGCTTTTTATAAATATGTTGGCGGTAAACTCATATTCAATCCGCCAGATCCCAACCATTCCGGCAATGACGACCCGCCACCCTTGCCCCCAAACCGAATTTTAATCCGATACACAGAATATTCACAAGGGCAACAAACCATAAATAAAAACCTGTACACAAACTTGGGAATTAATTTTATACGTTTAGACAATTCTACAGAATTAGCCGATACCATTGAGCTAAACAATTTTCAAATAGAATACCTGCAAGGCGCCGACCCGTCTTTAGAACCTTATCTGGAAGTAACAGGCGGTGCAGCCCCTTCATCCGTTGGAATTAAAATTTTTACAAATTTATCGCCATCTATTCCCACCGCCCCGCCCGATATTCCATACGGCGTACACCCGATGCGAATAAAGGCTAATTTTGTTGATGAGAATTTTGCCACGAAAGATGCCGTATCTCAAACCTTCT
>NBMY01000043.1 GCA_002212985.1 Sphingobacteriales bacterium TSM_CSS | reverse complement strand
AATCAAAAAATGAAGTTTTAACCGTTTTCTGGGGTACCGGACTGTTTTTTTGTTTCAAAAAAAACGAAGCAGCCACGGCAGCCATACCGGGTAAAAAAGCCAGTAAAAAGAGTGTGGCATAATCATTTGGATAATACCAAAGATACAGCAATGCCATACTTGGGCCCAAAACTGCCCCCAGCGTATCCATAGAACGGTGAAACCCGAAAATTTTACCCTTGGTGGCAGGCGTGGCTTCATCAGACAACAGGGCATCGCGTGCGCCGGTTCGTATGCCTTTGCCTATGCGGTCGGTGGTACGGGCAAGAAAAATCCAGGCGGGGTAAACAAACAGGGCCATCATAGGTTTAGAAATGGCGCTAAGGGCATACCCCAATTGTACAAACGGCACGCGCTTACCCGAATTATCGGATAGTTTGCCGAAATACCCCTTGCTAAGGCCGGCTACGGCTTCAGCAAGCCCTTCCAGCACCCCGATGAGCAAGACCGAAAACCCAATGGTTTTGAGGTAAACGGGCATAATTGGGTACAGCATTTCGCTGGCCATATCGGTAAACAAACTTACAGCAGACAGTATCCAAACGGTTTTGGTAATTTGCATGGGGTTAAGGTTGTGGTTTTCTTAGGGCATATACCAGTTCATCTAAAAATTGCCCGTTTTTAAACAAGGTTTTTTCAAAGCGGGCTTCCAGCAAAAACCCTGCTTTTTTGAGGGCTTTTTGCGAGCCGATATTGGTGCCGAATGGCCGGGCAAAAATTCGGGTTATATCAAAGTTTTCAAAACCGTATTGCACCATTTGTCCTATGGCGCGGGTAATAATGCCTTGCCCCCAAAACGGTTCGGCCAGCCAGTAACCCAATTCCATATTTTTGCAGTGAATATCGGGCTGTGCATGAAGCCCTATGCCGCCCGAAGCCTGCCCGTTAATGTCTATGGTAAAAATGCAGGTGGGGTTGTGGCTTTGCGCATATTGTATAAAGGCTGCGCCTGCCTCTTTGGTGTAGGGGTGCGGAAACTGGTTGGTAAGGTTTTTGGCAATGTTGTAATTATTGGCATAGTGTACAAGGCTGTCTAAATCGGCAGTTTGCCAGGGGCGGAGGGTGAAATGCATGATCACGAAATTTTGAACTGCTTAAAAATGGGTTGCTGTTGCTCCCAAAAAATGTATGGTTCTTAAACCGAAATAGCGCCGGTATGCAAATGTTGGTATTTTTTTTCTAATGCGATAATGGTTTTTTCTGCCCATTGCCGCGAGTATAACGCTACTTCGGGGTCTTGCAGTTGTTTGCGAATTTGTGCAGCCTGTTTGGGGCTGTATTGCAAGCGCAAACGGTATAATTTTAGCAGTATGGCGCTCATGTGCGTATGTGCAATGCGGTGTTTTTGTGCCAATTCATGATGATTTTTAAGCGTATGCTTAAACGCATCTAAAGTTGTCATAAAGGCATCGTAATTGTCGGTTTCGTAATAGGCCATCAATTGCAATGACTTTACCTGAAAATAATAGTGGTGGTAAAAAGCCGAAATACTGTTAATAACGGCAATGGTTTCGGTATAATTACCCATGCAAAAGTGCAATCTTGCCATACAATAAGCGGTTAACCCTTCGCGCAAATTAGGAGGGAGGGCGGTGCTGTTTTCGGTTATAAACTGCTTTGCGCATTCGGGACCTTTAAAAGTAAAACTCATATTTGCTATGTTTTCAAACAACGTACCCGATGCAGGTTGGTTGTTTTTTTGCCGAAGGTTCCAATTTTCCTCATAGAGCATAAACAATTTTTCGGACATGCCGGTGGGCAGGTTATTATGTGTTCTTTGCTGTTGCATAATAAAATTGGTAAGCGCCAGATTAGCCACATAAATTTCCGAATCGCTTAAATTGCTTTTATGCTGTTCTACACAGGTAAGTAGAGAAAGGCAGTTTTGCCAGTTGGGTTGCAATTGTAATTGTACTTTGTAGTATTGAACTGCTAAGGTGGGTATAATTTCCATATCGTGCGGCCGGATTACAGAAAAAAAACGTTTTGCAAAATCGGTATCATAATCAAATTTATAATAAACTTCCTCGTCGTTGTTCATTTCGTATAACCGAAACAGCCATTGGTAAACCGAGCTGTATTTCAGGTTTTCGGCAAGTAGTTGTTGTGCTTTACTGTAGGCAAGTCGTTGCTCCTGCCGGTCGTGGCAGCGCATTTTAAGCAGGTAATAGTCACAATACAAGTCAAATTTATTGCGAAAATATTGATTTTTGTGAATACAGTTTTCCATTAGCTTCAAATTGTCTTCTGCTGCTTTGAACTGCCGTTTTTCAATCAGTGCATAAACGGTATTGCTAATTAAAGGGGGCGAATGCTGCGTAATTTCCTGCCCAAGGAACTGCTCTGCCAGTTCAAATAAATCCGATAGCACGTTGCGCAGATAAGAATCGCTAAAAGCAGCTTTATCGGGAAATGCTTTTTTAAATACTTTTTCGGGTTTCAGGTTGGTAAAATCGGGGTAATAGGGCAACAATGCTGCATATAGTTTTACAGGGGCTTCGCGCTTGTTGAAGTAGGGCGATTGTATGAAATCGTCGAAACTTTTCAACTCTTCTTTGGTAAAAGTTTGCAGCAGCGCAATAAATTTTGTGTTTTGCATAAACAGGTAGTGCAGGTTATATAATATGCAAACATAGCTACAAGCGCTTTATTCTGCAAGCTTTTGCAGTGTTGATTGGTGTAAATACGGGTTGTTTTACGATAAAACTACCTTTTTTTTTCTTTGGACACCATTTTAAATGCCTGCACTTTTGTACCAGCAATAAAAAACAGGCAAAAAGCGCTTTACCCTTTCTATTTGTACCTCACCATTTCCTTTCACACTTTAACTCCTAACATCATGAAAAAGTTACTATTTATTCAACTGCCGCTTTGGGTTTTATTATTTGCTTCGTTTACCGCCGTTGCTCAAAACACCTGGATTGGCGGATTTCCCGGGCGCGAAACCGATTGGAACTTTGCCGCCAACTGGTCTATGAACCGCATACCCGATGAGTGGGATAACGTATGGATACCCAACACCACTACTACAACTTTTGTGTATCCGGTTATTACTACCAATGTTGGTACGGTGGCCAGTATTACCTTTGGCTATAATGCCTGCCTTACACTTGCTCAAAACGGCGCTATATATATTGATAATGAAGATGAAGGCAATAATATAGCCATACGCAAAGAAGGCATTTTACCAAACAACATAGCAAATGCCCATGCTGCCCGAAATGGATTAGAAACCAGCCGTTAACTGAAGAATTAAAACCACCATTAACAAAAAAATAAATTTAATTGCCATGTCAAAACACATTTTCAGCCTTGTTTTATTAGTATTTATTTCGGTTAGCCCGCTTTTTGCACAGTGGAAAAGCAATACCGCCATACAACGCACTGCAAATTTTAACACGCAAATTGCAGCAGTTAAAATTGTTCCCGAATGGTCAAATTATATAACCGACCCGGCCATGCCTACCCTTAAAGTGCGCGAACGGCATTACCTTATTGGCAACACCCAAAAACTTGATTTGGAAGTGCAAAGTACCAAAAATGCTACCGGTAGTTTTACTGTATCTACCTGCAATGAAAACCGCACCCTAAATGGCTGGCAGTTGGTAGCCTTAACCCCCAACACGCCACAGGTGCTTCATTTTGAAACTACAGATGCGTGCAACAACGGCTGGTGGTGGCAGGTAAGCGGCTATAAAATACTAACCGATTGGACCGATTGGGCAACAGAAACCGACAGCCCGGTTAAAGCCTGTATGCGCTACAATTACGATAAAAACGGGCAAAAGTTTGTACAACTGCAACTTGTATCGAGCCAAAACCTTACGTTGGAATGTGCCATAAAAGTATGCCAAACCGATGATATTGGGGTAAACGGCTGGCGCAAAGTACAATTGGAAGCCAACAAACCGGCCATATACAATTTTGTACTTAAAAACTCCTGCGAAGATGGTTGGTGGTATCAATACCGCACTGTTAAAGCAACAGGCGGGTATGGCAATGACATGGAGTTAAACGGATATTAAGCATCATGCACAGTAAACGATTCAATACATTTAAATCAACTTCAAACTCTAAAAACATGAAAGCAAAAACATTTCTTTTAGCCCTGTTAGCCTTAACTTATTGCACCAACATAGTTTTTGCACAACCTGAAGGCAGGCAAATAAGAAGAACCGAAATTAACCATACTCCTATGAACAGAGTAATGGTAGAACCTGCCCAAAATACTATGGAAAACGACGGCTTATACACTGCAAAAATACCCGATGACATAACGGGAAATTACCACTACACATGGAAACTAAAAGACGGAACTAAGGTTAGCAGCGCTTTTAAAATTCATGAAAGCGCTATACAAGCAACTTCATCTGTTGGTACCGGCGCGGTTGCCACAAACAAAGGAATGAAAACTTATACCCGCAATGAACAATACGACGACTCTGATGCCGATTGGGATTGTATTACCAAAGAAATCAAAATTACCTTAGACAACGACGAGTTTCTGACCGTTGACAACCTCGACCAGGCAGCCAACATTTACCCGGGCGCTATCTACAAATTTAACAATTACGTATCGGGCAGTTGGATAGCCGAAACCGGTGACAGAAACCCTGTTGTGCTTTCTACCCCGGTGCGCAATGTGGCAGGCGATACCTATGTTACCATAGAACAACCCACCGATTACACCATTCGCAATGGTATAAACACGCTTACCAACCGCTTTACCACTGTGCCTATGAATATGGCAAACGGCGCTTTTAAAATGAAAGCCGTTGAGGTAAACAGTCAGGCAGATGCCAGCCTTAAAATAGGCGCATCGGGCTATGGGTTTGGCTTTGCTGCGTCTTATCTGTTCAACTTCAATACATCAGAGCAAAAAAAGTATTTTCTTATAGATTGTACACAGGAGTTGTTTACCATAAATACGCAAGTGCCCGCAAACGGTTTTTTTACAGATGCTAACCGTGCAACATCAGATATGATGTTTATTGGTTCGGTAACCTATGGCATTAGGGTATTGGCCAGCATAGAAACCACCATTAACAGCAAAGATGTGGCACATAAATTTGATGCTTCTTATAGTGGACTTGTAGCAGGCGGCAGCGTTGAGTTAGATAGTTATGTGAAAAATTTGGACGAACAAACCACTATCAAAATGTATGTAGTAGGAGGCCCGCAACAAGGCGTTTATCCGGCATTTAACAAAGCAGAGCTTATAAATGTGTTGCAGGGTATTTTTAAAACCGGTACGTATGCTTCGGCGCAACCAATTAAATATACTTTCAGGAATTTGCAGGGGGGGGTGGTAATGTCGCAAAGCGCTACCGATTATTTTGTTACCCGAAGTTGTACGCCCAAACCCGATGCCATAGCCCCGCCGCCCGATGTAAACTACACCGTAAAATTGGCAAGTTTAAACAGAGGCAGCGACTCTGACTGGGAACCTTACGGCCAAATTTGGACACAGGTGTTTGACCGGAACCACAACGAAATATACGCCATAAGAGGAGGCGACCGCCTGATGGCGCTTGACAAAAGCAACCACCTAAACTCAAATGACGGCGGCTATCAGCCCAAAGGAGAGGTTACTTTTAAGCTGAATGCCGAACAACAGGGGGGCGCGGTTATGTACATCTGGTATTGGCTAAACGATGAGGACGACAGCGGAGATGATTTTTTAAGTATGCGCGAGGGTAAAAAAGCACGGTACAACAAAAACGGAATTGAGTATTTCTACCGCCTTATTTATTTAGACGACCTGAAACCCGGCTCTCAAACTGCTTACAAAATGTTTCGCGATGAGTTTACCGATGAAGACGGCGACTCTTTTACCGAAGTAATTGGCAATGTAAACTGCGGCTATTAATTTTTTGGTAACACGTTATTCACTTTCTAAAAACCCATTTTAACGCTGCCCGGCAAAGGCAACGTAGCAATTGATAAGCGTTTCGGGCTTATTGGTTTGGGCAGCGTTTTTCACAATTCAAATACCTGTAAACAATGAAAAAAACATTTTTTCTATTGTATGCTTCCTTTTTATTCAGCTCCGCCTATGCACAACAGCCCGGCAATTTTGACGGCGATTTTTCTGCCGATGGTGTGGGTTATTACTACGTGCCCGATTATTCCGGCCCTTGTCTGGCTTATGCCCTTGCCATTCAGCCCGATGGTAAAATTGTAATTGCCGGAAACTCGTCTATTGATGCTAATTCATCTGGCAATATTACCCTTATGCGCTTAAACCCCGATGGCTCGGCTGATGAGTGGTTTGGTAACCAGCTCTTCTGGAACAGCGCTAACAATTATTTTTCTCCTATGGGTTTTGCCATAGAAAATGCCTTTGTGGCCGGGTTCACTGCCAAAGCAGTGGCAATTTTACCCAACGGCGACATTGTGGCCGGCGCTACTTCTTATTCCTCCAATGGTTTTGTCTTGCAAAATTTTGGCACATCGGGGTATTTAAATACCAATTTTAGCAATGACGGTACGGTAATAACCAACTTAGGCAGTTCTGCTACGTTTTATGCGCTTGCGGTGCAGCCCGATGGCAAAATTATTGCTGCCGGCGATGCCGCTACCGGCACCGAAAGTTCTACCTTTGCCTTGGTAAGGTACGACCAATACGGCAACGAAGACGCTACCTTTAGCTTTGACGGTATTGTTACAACCAGCATTGGGTTTAGTTACAGTAGCAGCGCAAGAGCAGTAGCTGTGCAGCCCGATGGTAAAATTATTGCTGCCGGCCATTATGGCGGGCAATGCGCATTGGCGCGGTATCATGCCGATGGAACGCTGGATAATACTTTTGGCACAAATGGAAAGGTAATTACCTCGGTTGACGACGAAAGCATCATCAATGCAATAGCCTTGCAACCCAATGGCAAGATTGTGGCAGCCGGTTATTCTTTTAATTTAAACAGTTTTCAAGACTACAAAACGCTTGTAAGATATAATGCAAACGGCAGTTTAGACAACTCATTTGGTGTAAATGGCATTGCAACGGTTTCAGACGGTTCGTTTACCGGCGTTGCCATACAACCCGATGGTAAAATTGTGGCCACCGGAACCAGAAACAGCAGCGAAACGGTTGATGTAATTCGGTTTAATGCAAACGGCACACCCGATAATACCTTTGGAGTTCAAGGAATTGCTTATCCTATATTTGGAGCCCAAAGCCAAGCCATAGCATTACAACCCGATGGAAAAATTGTAGTGGCCGGGTTTGCGCAGGTGGCATCTTACCCGCACAAGAGTTTTTGTGTTGCCCGCTATTTATCGGGGTTAAATGTAGGAATTGTAACCCCGCTCAACGCAACAACCGAAACCCTTATCTATCCCAACCCCGTTACCAATAATGCCACCTTGGGTTTTCAACTGCAAACCGCAGCCAAAGTTTCTCTTACGGTGCAAAACCTAAATGGGCAATCTGTTCAGCAACTTGTTTCGAACAGCTATTATGCTTCTGGCAAGCATGAAGTAGCATTACCTTTAGAAAATATTGCCCCCGGTATGTATTTACTTGTTTTACAATCGGGCAAGCATGTTATTGTTACAAAATTTGTAAAGCAATAACCCCTGTTGTATAGCATCTTGCAGTTTCAAAAAAAATATAAACCTTTAAAATCTCAACTCATGAAAACTTTCAAAATCTGGTGCTTGTTTGCTGTTTCTTGCTTACTTGTTCAAAACCTTTACAGCCAGGATATAGCTATGGTAACTGTGGCGTTTAACGACGGGTCGGCTTATTTTGGTAAAAAATTAGCCATCACAGACAATACCATTCGGGTAGAATTTTTACACTCGCATAGCGTATATGAATTTGATAAAAACGGAACCATACTATTTAGCACGGGCAGCTATAAAGTGGGCGACAAGGTTAAGATGATTGACGTAGCATATTATAAAGAAAGCTATTTTAACGAGCAGAGTTTAACCATTCCGCAAACCGGCGTGGTTAACATGGGCGTTGTTTTTGCCGATGGGCAGGTGTATTTTGGCATACTTGAACAGGTTGCAGGCAACCAATTTACCATTTATTTTGCCCATACCGGCAGCAAATATGACATGATTAACCAAGACGGTAAATGGATGGTTAACTGGACAGACAAAGGCTCATACCCGTTGGGTTTCCAACTGTTGGATATTTTTGAATTAGATGAGCCGGAGGTTTTTTATTTCGGGTCTTAGCCTTCTGTACCTTTTAAGCTAAATTTGTTTTACAGGTAAATTTCCCCATTCGGGGGTTTCAAACATCGGGTAAAAGGGGTTAAGCGTAACGTTTGCGCTTTGTGCTTACCTGCCCGGTGTTTTTTTTTTCAAACAAAAAAATGTGCTTACCGAAATGAAAATTCTACTCAAGCAACCGCGTTCTTACAAGGTGTGTAAAGTGTTTCTGTTTATGTATTTTAGCGAATACCTTCCTTATGTAGGGCATTTTAGCCAACTGCGTATTTGTGCAAAAAATAGCTCGCTAAAAACCGTTTCCAAAGCGGCTAAATGATGTTGGCATTATTGCGCCAAACTGAAAGCGGCTTAAAAAGCGGACAAAATTGCTGTGGAGAATACAAAACAAATAATTTTTAATTATACTGAAAAACTGCGTTTCTTTAGTTTATTGGTTTCCAGTTCAACAATTTTATCATACAGCCATTGTTTTGCAAACATAGGTGTATCGGGTTGCAGAATAGCATCTTTCAGTTTGGTTGCTTTTGGGGCATTATACTGTTCGCATAATTTAACCAACTGCCCGTATAAATCAATAAAATGGCGAAGCCCGTCTTTTACCCTGTAAGATAAATTGGGGTGGTTTTTAAAGGTCTTTTTAAGCGTATTAAACAAAAATTCCGATGCATCGTTGTCATTTAGCTCATAATAACACATCAGCATGTATGGTTTTATTGAAAAATATACATCGCTTCTAAAATTTGGCAGACTTGCCAAAAGAGCAAGCGCATCGCGGTATTTTTTTTCTTTAAACCATATAATTGCTTTGCAATAAAGGGGTAAATCTTGCTGCAAATAGGGCAGCAGTTCGGTTGTATGCACTTCTATAAAGTTAACAGCCCAATCAAAGCCATACAAAGTATAGCCGCAAAACGCCATATTGGTATAATGCCCGTCGGTAAAATGTAAATTGTTATTTCTTCTTAATTGCGTGGCTGCCTGTAACAATTCCATTTGCAAGGGCACCAAATCGGTTTCGGTCTGAACCGAGTGGCGCATTAAGTGCGAGGTAAATCCCAGCAATGCCTGATAGCAGGAATATGTTTGATTATCGGGCATCTTTGCGCCGGTGGCTTTTGCCAACTGGTGCAGGCTGTTAAAAGTTTCCCACGATGGGTTTGCAATTAACATAGCCCTGTAATAAGCGGCTTGCAGCATGGGGGTATCTTCAAATTGCGCTACATTAAACAAGGGCAGCATTTTTTTGAGCGATTGGGTATTATAGGTGAAATTATAATACTCTCTTTTATCAGTTTCGGTTTCGTATATAAGCGTAAGTATTTTTTCCCAAATGGCTTTTTCCCAGCAATTCACCTTTTGTTGGTGCGCTTCGCTGTAAGCAAGTTGCTCTTCTGCCCTATCGTGTAGTATCATTTTAAAAGTATGATAATCGGCTAAAAGAGCATTATAATCGTGTTCGAGCCACGACTTTTCTATCCACTCATGCACTTTTTCGAGGTGTTGCTCTGCCTGTTTAAACAATTTTCTATATATAAGTTTTTGCACGCAAATAAACTCGCCTGAGATGTTGCTTTTTTCAGCTGCTTCCTGTCTCAAAAAATCCAATCCCAGTTCATACAAATCCGACAGCACATTGCGCAGATAAGAATCGCTGAAGGCAGCTTTATTGGGAAATGCTTTTTTAAATACTTTTTCGGGTTTCAGGTTGGCAAAATCGGGGTAATAGGGCAACAATGCTGCATACAGTTTTACAGGGGCTTCGCGCTTGTTGAAGTAGGGCGATTGTATGAAATCGTCGAAACTTTTCAGCTCTTCTTTGGTAAAAGTTTGCAGCAGCTTAATAACTTTTGTGTTTTGCATAAACAGGTAGTGCAGGTTATATGATATGCAAACATAGCTACAAGCGCTTTATTGAGCAAGCATTAGCACCATTAGTTTCTAAAAAAAAGGCAGGTTTTACGATACAAAGTGCAAAATTTTTCTTTGCACCGGGGCTTTCCTGCAAATATCTTCGCAGTGTTGCACCGAATCATTATTTAACATTAAACTTTAACCTCATGAAAAAGTGTTTTACCCTTCTATTGACGTTCTTTCTTTTGGGCTTTGCTGTACAAGCCCAAACCCTTACCCAACAAGCCGATTTTCCGGGCGATGGGCGTTTTCGTTGTTTTTCGTTTATGTTAGACGGCAAGTTGTATGTGGGCGGCGGCAGGCAATACCCCGCAGAGCCTCCGGCAATGGCAGATTTTTGGGTATTTGACCCTGCCGCCAATGCATGGACACAACTAAACGACCTGCCTTTTGGCGCACGTTCAAACATACGCGCCGTAGTGGTAAATGGTAAGGCTTATAGCGGATTGGGGTACGACGGTAACGGCACCTCGCCCTCCAGCCTGCACAACGATTGGTGGCAGTACCAACCCCAAACCGATACATGGGTACAAAAAGCCGATTTTCCGGGCGATGCGCGCTACCAACCCACCCTTTTTGCTTCGGGCGGAAAAGGCTACGTGTTTGGCGGATCCAACCAGTTTGGCAGTAGTGGCACCGGAATCATGTTTAAAGATGTATGGGAGTACGATACCCAAACAGATGCATGGACGCAAAAAGCCGATTTTTCGGGCGATGGCAGAATTGCAGCCTTTGCAGCGCCAGATACAGACGGCGGCGTGTTTATTGGCTTAGGTTATGAGGGTAGCCTTACCAATTTCTTTTCCGATGTGTGGAAATACTTCCCCACTACCGATACATGGCAAAGCCTGCCCCCGCTGCCCGGTACTGCCAATGTGCCGGTTATAGACGGCGGTTGCTCTTTTTATGCCGTATATAACGGTAAGTTGCTGTTATCTAATATTAACCTGTACGCTACCGTTTTTGAGGATTACCTTACTTATTTTGTTTTGGATATTAACTCCCAAACCTGGACAGCCTACGAAAATGCCAACCCCATAGGCAGCCGAGATGATTGGGCGTTTGGGATAGACAACAGCAAGGCATACATGTCGTTGGGTTGGGACGGTTCTACTTTTTATGCCGAAACGTGGGAATTAGAAATGGCAGATTTTCTGACGGCTTTGGAAACAGCCAACCCCGAACTTGCTGCCATAACCGTAACCGCCGCCAACGGTACACTTACCGCTAACCTACCTCAAGAGCTTGCCCAAAAATATGCCCAACAAGGTATATCGCTTGTACTATATACTCTCAACGGGCAAAAAGCCGCTGCCTACAATTTATCCGAAACACCAATTTGCAACATTACCCATCTGCCACAGGGCGCTTATGTGTGGGCGGTGCAGGCAGGGGGTAAACTGCTTAAATCGGGCAGGGTGGTAAGGTAAACTGCTTTGCACATTCTTCTTTTACTACTGCTTGCCGGGGTTTATACCGGCAAGCAGTAACCCGTTTGGGGCAAAAAATACTGCTTAACCACTATGTCCCACCATAAATCACCTCTTTCCACTCCATCACCAACTTAAATACACGTGTGTATGTTTTATAAAATTTACCTGTCGTTATTCATTTTGTTTGCTTGTAATGTGGCTGCCCAAACGCCGCAACTCATTAACTACCAAGCCATTGCCCGAAACGCATCGGGACAAGCGCTAACCAACCAAAACATTGCCCTGCGCCTAACGGTACGCCAAAGTACCGCCACCGGCACTATTCAGTACCAGGAACGCCACACCACCACCACCAACGCACAAGGTTTGTGCAATGTGCAAATTGGCGGCGGTACCCCACTAAGCGGTAGTTTTACCGCCATTACCTGGGCAGATGCACAACCCAAATTCCTGCAAACCGAACTCGACCCCGCAGGCGGTACTGCCTATACCAATATGGGGGCCCAACAATTAGTGAGCGTGCCTTATGCTATGTATGCCAAAGAAGCGGCTACGGCTACTAACGACAACGACACCAATCCCACCAACGAAATACAGTCATTAAGTTTGGCAGGTACTACCTTATCGTTGAGCAACGGCGGCGGGATCGTAAATTTACCAAGCGGCACTACCTACACCGCCGGTACAGGCATTAGTCTTGCCGGGAGCACCATAACCAACACCGCCCCCGACCAAACGGTGGCTATTACAGGCGGAGGGGTTACATCGGTAAGCGGCACTTACCCTAACTTTACCGTAACCACACCCGCCCCTGCCGACAACAGCCCCATCAATGAAATACAGACACTGTCTATTGCAGGTAATACGGTATCGTTGAGCAACGGCGGTGGCGACATAGACCTGCCTGCCGAAGTGGATGGTAGTGTAACCAATGAGATACAAACACTGTCTATTGCAGGTAATACGGTATCGTTGAGCAACGGCGGCGGCGAAATTACACTGCCTGCCGAAGTTGACGGCAGCGTAACCAACGAAATACAGTCATTGAGTTTGGCTGGCACTACCTTATCGTTGAGCAACGGCGGCGGTAGTGTAAATTTACCCGCCTACACAGCCGGCGCGGGCATCGGCATATCGGGCAATACCATTACCAATACCGCACCCGACCAAACCATTACCTTAACCGGTGCAGGGGCAACTGCCATTAGCGGCGCTTACCCCAACTTTACCGTAACCACCCCCGCCGAAGTGGACGGCAGCGTAACCAACGAAATACAGTCATTGAGTTTGGCAGGCACTACCTTATCGTTGAGCAACGGCGGCGGTAGTGTAAATTTACCCGCCTACAACGGCTGGAATTTAACCGGAAACGCAGGCACCAACCCCACCACCGATTTTGTAGGCACTACCGATGCACAACCCTTGCAATTTAGGGTAAACAACCAGCCGGCAGGGCAAATAAGCCCAACCAATGCAGCTATTGGGGTAAATGCCCTGCAAAACAACACATCGGGCGCATACAATACCGCACAAGGCACAAGCGCCCTAACTGCCAACACCACCGGCAATGAAAACACCGCCGTAGGCAGTTTTGCGCTTACCAGCAATAGCACCGGCATAGGTAATGCAGCGTTTGGCAGCAATGCTTTGTTGAACAATACTACCGGAAGTGGTAATACTGCCACAGGCATTTCTACGTTGCGCAGCAATACCGATGGTTACGAAAATACGGCTATTGGAAACCAAGCATTATACAACAATACATCGGGTATTTACAATACCGCCAACGGCACCAATACGCTGTTCAGCAACACCACCGGTGGCAATAACACTGCCACAGGGAGATATGCCCTAAATAACAACACAACGGGCAGTAATAATACCGCTATTGGTGGCAATGCCTTACTCTCTAACACTACCGGAGAGTATAACACCGCCAATGGTGTATCTGCCCTTTTTGCCAACACCACAGGCAGCCAAAATACAGCGAATGGTGTTAATGCGCTGCACGAAAATACCACCGGCGAAGGGAATACTGCCAGCGGCTATAATGCATTGTTTTCAAACACCACTGGCTTCGACAATACGGCAATTGGTAGCTTAGCCATGTCGAACAACACTACCGGTGCATCCAACACAGCTATCGGTACCGCCGCCTTGTTGTCAAATACAACTGGTTCAGGCAATACAGCCAACGGGCTGAATGCGCTTTTTCAAAATACTACAGGTGAAGGGAACACAGCTATTGGCATTAACGCTTTACTAAACAATACAACCGGCGACAGCAATGCTGCAGTTGGAGACGGGGCACTTTTTTCCAACAACACCGGTTCCGAAAATACAGGCATCGGGAAGGGCGCACTTAGTGCAAACACCACGGGATCGTCCAACACAGCCAGCGGCTATCAAGCACTCAACTCCAACACGACAGGTGCTGCCAATACAGCGACCGGTATCTTTGCATTAGCTGCCAATACTACGGGTATTTATAACACAGCCACCGGAACAGCTGCCTTATGGTCGAACACAACCGGTGATTATCTGACTGCCACCGGCGGATTTGCCTTGTCAGCTAACACGACCGGATTTGGGAATACAGCTAATGGGTATAATGCACTGTTGACCAACTCTACGGGTAGCAACAATACTGCCGTTGGTTCCAATGCTATGAGCTATAATAACACCGGAACAGGTAATACGGCTATTGGTACGGAAGCACTCAATTTCAATACAACAGGGTTGCTGAACACAGCTAATGGATTTCAGGCACTTTATTCCAATACGATTGGTGGAGCCAATACAGCAATAGGTAGGGGCGCCCTTTTTTCAAATACAGAGGGCGACGGCAATACTGCCAACGGATATTACGCAATGCGTTTTAACACTGTCGGGTATGCCAATGTTGCTATGGGTTGGAGTGCCCTTTACAGCAATACGAATGGTTACAAGAACACCGCCGTTGGAGAGGAGGCCTTGTTCAAAAACACGATTGGGGTTTACAATACGGCCACTGGTTGGGCAGCGCTTTACAACTCGACCGGTTCTTACAATACCGGTTATGGCGGCAATTCACTGTATGCCAACACAACTGGCGATGACAATAGTGCATTAGGTGCATACACTTTGTATTCCAACACCAGTGGCAGCTACAACGTAGCCGCCGGACCCAATGCTCTTCAATACAATACCAGCGGCAATTATAATATTGGGGTAGGTAGCAATGCTGGTTACTATAATATAAATACTGCCGACAATCAAATAGCCATAGGCAATACAACCGGTACCGGAGGTGGCAACAAAGCCATTATAGGCAATAGTAGCCAAACTTGGATAGGCGGGCAGGTGGGTTGGTCGGCCATAAGCGATGCAAGGATAAAAGAGCAGGTGCAAACCGATGTGCCGGGTCTTAGTTTCATAACAGCGTTGCGCCCCGTTACCTATCACCTAAACATCCATAAACAAAAAGAAATCATGGACAGGCTTTTGGGCGATAGAGCCAAAACAGACACGCTGCCCGATTGGGAGGGCAAATACGATATAGAACAGATAAAAATGACCGGTTTTTTGGCACAAGAAGTGGAAGCCGCAGCCAAAAAAGTAAACTACGATTTTAGCGGCGTAGATGTGCCAAAAGTAGATGGAGGGCTATACAGCCTTCGCTATGCCGAGTTTGTGGTGCCCCTTGTAAAAGCTGTACAAGAACAGCAGGCTATTATAGAAACACAAAATAAGGCTATTGAAATACTGCAAACCAAAGCCAATGAAGTAGAAACACTAAAGGCTGAAAACCAACAAATAAAAGCCAAATTGGCGCAAATAGAACAATTGTTGCTCAACACAAAATAATAATATTTCATGAAAAGATTATACACTTTAATAATTGGGGTTGTATTGCTAATGACCACCTCGCTCGTTAGCATTGCCCAGACCCCCAACTTGATTAACTATCAGGCCGTAGCCCGCAATGCTTCGGGGCAGGCTTTGACCAACCAAGCCATTGCCGTGCGCTTGTCGGTCAGGCAAAGTACCGCCGCCGGCACTATTCAGTACCAGGAACGCCACACCACCACCACCAACGCACAAGGTTTGTGCAATGTGCAAATTGGCGGCGGTACCCCACTAAGCGGTAGTTTTGCCGCCATAACCTGGGCAGATGCACTACCCAAATTCCTGCAAATAGAACTTGACCCCGCAGGCGGCACTACTTATACCAATATGGGTGCCCAACAATTGGTAAGCGTGCCGTATGCTATGTATGCCAAAGAAGCGGCTACGGCTACTAACGACAACGACACCAATCCCACCAACGAAATACAGTCATTGAGTTTGGCAGGTACTACCTTATCGTTGAGCAACGGCGGCGGGAGCGTAAATTTACCAAGCGGCACTACCTACACCGCTGGTACAGGAATTAGCTTGACAGGTAATACCATTACCAACACCGCCCCCGACCAAACGGTGGCTATTGCAGGCGGAGGGGTTACTTCGGTCAGTGGTACTTACCCCAACTTTACCGTTACCACACCCACCCCTGCCGACAACAGCCCCACCAACGAAATACAAACCCTGTCTATTGCAGGTAATACGGTATCGTTGAGTAACAGCGGCGGAAGCGTTGCCCTGCCTGCCGAAGTGGACGGTAGCGTAACCAACGAAATACAAGCTTTAAGTTTGGTAGGCACTACTTTATCGTTGAGCAATGGCGGCGGAAGCGTTACCCTACCCGGCAATAGTGGTACTGCGTGGAACATATTGGGCAATGCCGGTACCAACCCCGCCACCAACTTTATAGGCACAACCGACAACCAACCTCTAAAGTTTAGGGTAAACAACCAACCCGCCGGGCAAATCAGCGACACTAATGCCGCTATTGGTACGGGAGCTTTGCAAAACAATACATCGGGGGCACTCAATACCGCTATGGGCATAAGTGCTGTTTCTGCCAACACCACAGGCAACGAAAACACCGGCATCGGCAGTTTTGCACTGACAAGCAACACAACGGGCATCGGCAACGCGGCTTATGGAAGCAACACCCTGCTGAATAATACGACGGGAGGCTACAATACCGCTATAGGGGGCGATGCTTTGCGCAACGCCACCACCGCAGATGTTAATGTGGCGGTCGGATATAGCGCATTGTACCAAAACACCACAGGCAACGCCAATGTAGCGGTTGGCGGTTACGCGCTGGAAAATAATACGACCGGATTGGCTAATACAGCGGTAGGTAGTAATGCACTGCGCGACAATACTACGGGCATTGCCAATGTAGCCATTGCACAAGCGCTTGGTGAGAATACTTCGGGTAGCTCTAATATAGGAATTGGTATAGGTGCTTTACAAAACAATACGATAGGCAACAATAATGTAGCAATAGGCCGAGATGCCATGCCTTTTAATATCTCCGGAAACAGCAATGTAGCGATGGGTATAGGTGCTTTATACTACAATACCAACCGCAGCAACTTGGTAGCGATTGGCGATAGTGCTTTGTATAATAATGGGGTGGGGGTTGATAATTTTTGGGAAGCAATTAATAACACAGCTATTGGCAGTAAAGCACTTTATTCCAACACTACCGGTTACAGTAATACAGCTAATGGGCACAATGCACTATTTGCCAACACGACAGGCGTATATAATACTGCCGTAGGTAAAGATGCCCTATATTTGAACACAACAGGCTATGCCAATACAGCTCATGGTTTACAAACTCTTTATAGCAATACAACAGGCAACAACAATACAGCTAATGGTGCTCAAGCCCTTTACAGCAATACAACAGGAAATTTCAATACAGCTAATGGCAGTACTGCCCTTTACAGCAATACAACAGGGAACTATAACACGGCAAATGGTCTAGCTGCCCTCTTCTTTAATACAACAGGCTCTTTCAATACAGCTAGTGGTTATTACGCCCTATTAAACAATTCAGGCAGCAATAATACAGCTAACGGCAACATTGCCCTTTATTCCAACACAGGTGGCTACGACAATACAGCTAACGGTAGCGGTGCCCTTTATTCCAACACAATCGGATACTATAACACAGCTATTGGTAAAAATGCCCTCTATTCCAATACTATAGCATATAGTAACACTGCCACAGGAGAGTCAGCCCTTGTTTTGAATACAACAGGATACTTGAACACCGCTAATGGTTGTCAAGCACTCCAAGCCAATACCACTGGAAACTATAATACAGCTAATGGTTATCGTGCGCTAAATTACAATACAACGGGAAACGGTAACACTGCCACTGGGTATTATTCTGGAGACACAGGCTCTTACAATACAGCTAACGGATATGACGCCGGTAGTGGCAGTGGCAGTTACAATATTTGCATGGGTTCTGATGCGGGCTATTATAATGTATATACTGCAAGCAATCAAATAGCCATAGGCAATACTAGCGGTACCGGGGGTGGCAACAAAGCTATTATAGGCAATAGCAGCCAAACTTGGATAGGTGGGCAGGTGGGTTGGTCGGCCATAAGCGATGCAAGGATAAAAGAGCAGGTGCAAGCCGATGTGCCGGGGTTGAGTTTCATTACCGCCTTGCGCCCCGTTACCTATCACTTGAATATTCATAAACAAAAAGAAATCATGGACAGGCTTTTGGGCGATAAAGCCCAAACAGACACGCTGCCCGATTGGGAGGGCAAATACGATATAGAACAGATAAAAATGACCGGTTTTTTGGCACAAGAAGTGGAAGCCGCAGCCAAAAAAGTAAACTACGATTTTAGCGGCGTAGATGTGCCCAAAGTAGAGGGTGGGCTATACAGCCTTCGCTATGCCGAGTTTGTGGTTCCCCTTGTAAAAGCTGTGCAAGAACAGCAAGCTATTATAGAAACACAAAATAAGGCTATTGAAATACTGCAAACCAAAGCCTATGAAGTAGAAACACTAAAAGCCAAATTGGCTCAAATAGAACAATTGTTGCTCAACACAAAATAATAACGTTTCATGAAAAAGTTATACACTTTAATAATTGGGGTTGTATTGCTAACGCTCCCCTCGCTCATTAGCATTGCCCAAACGCCGCAACTCATTAACTACCAAGCCATTGCCCGAAACGCATCGGGACAAGCGCTAACCAACCAAAACATTGCCCTGCGCCTAACGATACGCCAAAGTACCGCCGCCGGCACTATTCAGTACCAAGAACGCCACACCACCACCACCAACGCACAAGGTTTGTGCAATGTGCAAATTGGCGGCGGTACCCCACTAAGCGGTAGTTTTGCCGCCATTACCTGGGCAGATGCACAACCCAAATTCCTGCAAACCGAACTCGACCCCGCAGGCGGTACTGCCTATACCAATATGGGTGCCCAACAATTAGTGAGTGTGCCCTATGCCTTGTATGCCAAAGAAGCGGCTACTGCTACCAACGACAACGACACCAATCCCACCAACGAAATACAGTCATTGAGTTTGGCGGGCACTACCTTATCGTTGAGCAACGGCGGCGGTAGCGTAAATTTACCCGCCGGCACAACCTACACAGCCGGCGCGGGCATCGGCATATCGGGCAATACCATTACCAATACCGCACCCGACCAAACCATTACCTTAACCGGTGCAGGGGCAACTGCCATTAGCGGCGCTTACCCCAACTTTACCGTAACCACCCCCACCCCTGCCGACAACAGCCCCATCAATGAAATACAGACACTGTCTATTGCAGGTAATACGGTATCGTTGAGCAACGGCGGTGGAAGTGTTAACTTGCCCACCTACACTGCCGGTACAGGTATAAGCCTTTCCGGTAACACCATAATCAACACCGCCCCCGACCAAACGGTGGCTATTACAGGCGGCGGCGTTACTTCGGTCAGCGGCACTTACCCTAACTTTACCGTTACCACACCTACCCCTGCCGACAACAGCCCCACTAATGAGATACAAACGCTGTCTATTGCAGGTAATACGGTATCGTTGAGCAATGGCGGCGGAAATGTGAACTTACCAACCTACACCGCTGGTACAGGTATAAGCTTGTCCGGTAACACCATTACCAACACCGCCCCCGACCAAACGGTGGCTATTGCAGGCGGCG
>NBMY01000171.1 GCA_002212985.1 Sphingobacteriales bacterium TSM_CSS | reverse complement strand
CCCTCCTGTCTCGGGGGTGGAGAGTTCCGGCACAAAGCCCGATAATAGCCTAACGCGGCCTATATCGGGACTAATCGCTCCTTGAAGGTTCGAATCCTTCTCCTACAGCCAACTCAACAGTTTTCCTCTTTTTTTGTTTTAACTTTTTATCCTCTTCACCTGAAATGCCCGTTTTTCCGGGCATTTTTATGTTTAGGCTTTTATATCCAGCCCATACTGTTTCAAAATACTTCGGGCCAAAGATGACTTATGCACTTCATCAGGCCCGTCGTAAATACGGGCAGCGCGTTCATGCCTGTACCAGTAGGCCAAAACCATGTCATCGGTAAGCCCAAGCGCACCATGGGTTTGCAAGGCACGGTCAAGCACTTGTTGCAACACATTGGCCACATAAAATTTTATGGCTGCAATTTCATTACGTACTACTTTTGCGCCATGTTGTTGCATGTTAAAGGCAGTATGCAACACCATTAACCGGGCGGCATTTATTTCGGCTCTGCTTTCGGCAATCCAGTTTTGTATGGTTTGCTTATGCCCCAGCATAACCCCTTGGTCAATTTGACGGGTAGCGGCATAGCGGCACATAAGGTCAAAAGAGCGCTCGCAAATACCAATCCAGCGCATACAGTGATGAATGCGGCCGGGACCCAGACGTTCCTGCGCCAGCATGAAGCCGCTGCCGTCGGCACCAATGCGGTTGGTAACCGGTACACGGCAGTTGTGGTACTTTATTTCGGCATGGCTGGCATAGCCGCTGCCGGTTTCGCCCATTACGGGTAAGTTGCGCACCAGTTCAAACCCTTCGGTATCGGTTGGCACAATTATCATGGCTGCGCGGTTATATGCCTGCGCTTGTGCGTTGGTTACGGCCATTACCACGGCAAACTGAGCGCCCTGAGCTGCGGTGGTAAACCATTTATGTCCGTTTATAATGTAGTGGTCATTATCTACAACGGCTTTGGTTGCCATTTGCAAAGGGTTTGACCCTGCATATTCGGGTTCGGTCATAGAAAAGCAACTGCGTATTTCGCCCTTTACCAAGGGCAACAGGTATTTTTCTTTCAATTCATCGGAGGCATGATGTGCCAGCAACTCCATATTTCCGGCATCGGGTGCATGGCAGTTAAACACAAAATGTCCGTAAGGAGTAGTTCCCAGCAGTTCACCAATTTGAGCCAGTTCTACCAAACTTAACCCTGTGCCGCCGTATTTCGGGGGCATGTGTGGCGCGAGCAAGCCCATTTGACGCACCTTATCGCGTTTTTGCATCAAAACCGGCTCCATTTGGGCAAAAGGTTTACTAAGCAGGTCTTTTTCGAGAGGGTAAATTTCGTGTTGCAAAAACCGGCGAACCTGTTCTTTGAGGTCTTCAAATTGCGGATTGGAGAACAACATACACAGTGGTTTAAAGAAAATAATGAAAATAAAACGCTGCAACCGATTTTAAATGGTATAACCTCCGTCTGCGGTAAATACGGCACCGGTGCAATAACCGGCAGCTTCCGACGCAAGAAACAAGGCCAATGCGGCTATTTCTTCGGGAGTTCCTATGCGCGCCAGAGGAAGATTTCGGGTAAAACGCTCCAGCATTTTTTCATTGTCCCACAGCGCTTTGCTGAATTTGGTTTTTATTAACCCGGGGCAAATAGCGTTTACCCTTATGCCTGCATTGCCCCATTCTTTTGCCAGCACTTTGGTAAGCGAAATAAGGGCGGCCTTGCTTACACTGTAAATGCCCAAATATTCTTCGGGGCTAAGGCCGCCTATGCTGCTGATGTTAATAATACTGCCGCCTCGCTTAGCCAATTCGGGATATGCTTTCTGGCAAAGCAGAAAAGGCCCTTTTACATTTACCGCCATAATTTTATCAAAAGCATCTTCGCCGGTGTGCAATGCCGGCCCAAAAACCGGATTTGTTGCGGCATTGTTCACCAAAATATCTATGCTGCCAAAATGGGCAACAGTTTTTTCAACCAATTCGCCAAGTTGGGCAGCAATGCCTGTATGAGCCGCAACAGCCAACGCCTGCCCGCCATCTTCAATAACAGATCGGGCAATCTGCTGTACTGATTCCAAATTTCGGCTGCTTACCACTACTTTGGCGCCGGCGTGGGCAAACAAACGGGCTATTGCTTCGCCAATACCTTTGCTGGCACCGGTAATAATGGCAACTTTGCCCTGTAACTCAAATTGTTTCATATTATCTGCGGATTTTGCAAGGCTATTTGCGACTCGCCCATGCTGTTTCTATAAATATACCGATAAGAAACTCCGGGTAAATGTAGTACCGATGTGGTAAAAACAAACTTTTGCCCGAAGCAAAATGCCGGGAGTTAAGAAAAAGAGCGGTTAAATATCGGGTAAAGGCTACTCCCCAAACTTTTTCAGGAGAATCCATGACTATAGTTGCGCCTTTAAGTAAGGCATGAGCAAACAAAAAGCCGTAGTTCAGCATACTTTTCAGGGTTGTTGCTTCTTCAAAAGCGGCATTAAAATAAACAAAGTTGTTTGCTGGCGCTAATTCGTGGGGTTTTCGCCGTTTTACCACTATAAATTCGGTTTCGGGCTGCGTTTCTGCTTCGGGAGTTTTCAGTATGCGAATGGAGTTGCGGTTAAATACCATTGCTTGCTGTTCCCTTAACTCAACTGCGCCTGCCTTTTCACCGCCCGATGCCTTTGCAAGTGCAATACCGGCAACTGTGGCATCAGTTTTTTTCAGCCAATGCAATACTATGCGTTTGTAATTTGGCATGGTTAAGAGTTTTTTTGCCGTTTCCCAGTCGGCTTGGTCGGTTTGCTGGTTAACAGCCATAATAAACAGGCTGTTGCTAAAAAACCGGATAATGGTCATAGCAGGGGCAAAAGCATGTCTGCTTAGGTTACTGAGCAACAACCAAACGGGGCGTGTTCCGTCTGATGCCGGGCGGTATTTTACCCTGTTTGCGGCTGAAAGCCAGGTAATGCGCTGCCGGGTTCGGGTAAAAACAGGTTGAGGTGGGTTTCCGGCTACTGCTGCATACAGCCATTCGGCCGAAATACCCGAATGTTGTACTTCAAATCCATACCTGTAATGGGTGCCGTCCAGCAGCAATTCTATTTCAAAGTAGCTGCCGGCATAAAAACCATTTGCATTTAACAAAAACGGCGACAGGGTTTCAGATATTAAATTTTCGTGTTTGTGGGAATGTAACGCCATATTGCTCATAAACAACAATGCTTTCACCCAATTGCTCTTACCCGATGTAGGCTGGCCATACAAAGCTGCTGCATGTATGCCATCTGCAGAAAGGTTACCTTGAGCATTGAGGAGGCTAAAACAGGCCCTTTCGTTAAAAGACAGAAAATTGTTACACGAAAAACGCAGCAGCATAGGGAATTGGTGGCAAGATAAAGGTAAGAAAGTACCCGTACAGTACCGGGCGGGCAGGTTTGCCGGTTCTGTACGGGCAATTTCCCCGGCAGGTTACTGAACAATTAATTTTTCAGAAACGGTATTGCCATTTTTGGTGATTTTCAGGTAATAAATCCCCGAAGCAAGGTTGTCTTTATTAAAATTAACCGTTTCGGTTTCCGGCAGGTTAAGGGAGCGCACGGTTTTTCCGCCGGCATCTACCACTTCCAGCACTCCCCCTGCAAAGTTGGGCGGGTACTGCACTAAGGCATTGCCCGTTAAGGGGTTGGGATAAATTTTTATGGGGTTATTGGCCTTTGCGCCGTCAATGCCGGGTAAAAAGCACTCGCTAACCGTAACATTAAACGAAATGGTATCTGATGCGTATTGGTTAGTGGCAATAAGTTGAACGGTATAGGTGCCCGGTTGCGTGTAAAGATAGGTGGGGTTTTCGGCCAAAGAGCCGTAGCCGTTGCCAAACAACCAAGAGAATGAGGTGGCATCGGCAGAAAGGTTGGTAAAATGTACCAGCAGGCAAGAATCTTCATGGGCAAAATTGGCTTGCGGCAAGGTAGGCATCCAATTGGGGTTACGCAGTTGCAGAATTTTATCGTCATCGGGCTGCGGAAACCCTGCCCATGAAGCGGCACGTCCGTCCTGGTTGCTGGTGGCAATAAATACTCTTCCATCGGGGGCAACACAAACATCGCGCAAGCGCCCAAAAGTGTAGTTTACAATGTTTCGCTCTGCCACAATGCCGGTTCCGGCCTGGTCGAGTTGCAATTGTTTGAATGAAGGCGCTTTCAGATCAGCCATAAGTATGCTGTTTTGCCATTCGGGTATGGCGGGGTGGTTGTAATAATCAATGCCGCAAACGGCCACGGTTGGAGTCCATGCGGCAAGCGGTTCTACTACATCGTTGGCGGTACAAAAAGCGTTTTCGGAGGTGGTGTTGCAAAAGCCCTCCACATTCGGCCAGCCGTAATTTCGGTTGGGCAGCAGTATATTAAATTCGTCATCGTTGCTGGGCCCATGTTCAGAACTGTAAATTATACCGTTTGGAGCCCGCACCATGCCTTGTGCGTTGCGATGACCCCATGAGTGTACATAACTTCCGGCAATGGGGTTATCGGCCGGTACGCTGCCATCGAGGTTCAGCCGCAAAATTTTACCATTTATATTTGCTACATCCTGCGCCACAACATCGTTATAATAATCGCCGGTTGACATAAGCATGGTTTGGTCGGGTAAAATGAGCAGGCGCGAGCCGCTGTGGTTACCGCCGCCACTGGCCATAATTCCGCTGATAAGCACCAACGGATCTACCAATGCGCTGCCGTTGTAGGTATAGCGAACCAGTTTTTCGCGGTTGCCGCCACTGTAGTAATTGTGAACCACATATACATAGGGGTTGTTGGCAAAATCGGGATGCAGGGCCATGCCCAGCAAGCCAGATTCACTGTACTCATAGCAATCGGGAATGGTAACCAGCAATTGCTGTTCGCCGGTTTCGGGATTTATACGACTGATGCGCCCGTTGCGCTCAGTTACCCACAGCCAGTCATCGGGACCCCAAAGCACTTCCCACGGCACATGCAACCCCGATGCCACGGTTGTTACTTCCAAAACCGTTGAGTCTAAAGCAATGGTAGTTTGCGACTGTATTTTTAAATGGCATTGAAAGAAAAGAAACAGAATGAAAGCGGATACTAAGAGTTTGAATGATTTCATTGGACAAAATTTACATTGTGCTTGTTTTATTGTAACTATTTAGGTGCTCTTAATTGATTGATAATCAACGCTTTGTAAAATTTTTTGTTGTCGAAATTATTAAAAACCAAGCACATTTTCGTTTTTCTGTTGCGAATCTTTCAACAAAAATACTGTTTTGTTAAACAGAAAGCATCGAAATGTTCGTTTAAATGCAAAATTATCAAAAACGGCACCTAAATAGTTACGTTTTATTTAATATTCCCTGATTTTATCAGTCAACACCTACAGAAGCTCCGAAAGGTGGTTAGCTGTTTTGGATAAATTTCACCAAAGATACACCATAAAAGTGTAAGATACAAGTACTCTTCAAATAATGCATAAGGTAAAAAATTGTTTAGCAGTTTGCCGACCGAATCTGGTTCAAGGTTTTAAAAAAGCAAAAGCCCCGAACCGGAGAACCGGTTCGGGGCAATGCCTTTACCTGCCAGAGCAGGTAAATACAAACAAGTTATTCTTTCACAATGCGCTCGGTAGCAACAGAAATGCCATCTGTTACAGAAACAAAGTACATGCCGGCGGCAAAGTTGCTTACATTAATGGTAACCGTGTTTACACCATCATGTGCATCAACCTGTTGTGCGCCCATAAATTTACCGGCCATATCGTAAATTTCTACGGTAATGGCTTTGGTTTGAACGGCATTAACGGTTAACTGTACAAAGTCGGTAGCCGGTACAGGAACAACAGAACCAATTCCAAACTCAATGCGGTTGCGGGTAAGTGAAATTACCTCGGTGCTGCTTGATTGACCGCTGAAGTCAACCTGCGTAACGCGGTAGTAGCTAATACCAGCGGGAGCGGTTTGGTCTAAGAACTGGTAGTTTTGGGCAACGGTGGTAGTACCGGCGCCATCGGCGCGGTAAATTTCTGTAAAGGTGTTGCCATCGGCAGAGCGTTCCAGCATGAAGTAATCGTTGTCAACTTCGCTGGCGGTAGCCCACTGCAACAGGTTGCCGTTGTCTTGAACTTTGCCGGTAAACGATAACCATGAAACATAGTTGCCTTTTTCGCAGTCGGTGGTTTCCGATACGGTAGCAGAGTTGCCATAGTCATCGGTAGCGGTTAAGAACCAGGTAGTAGCATCGCCAATGGGCGGTGTAAGGTAGCTAACGCCTGCGTAGTTTTCGCCCGATGCGTTAATTTCACCGGTAAGGGTGTAAGTGGCAGCGGGGTCAAAGCCGGGGTAACCGCCGGTAATGCTAAAGGCATAAGTGGTAAGACCGGTGGTGTTGTCGCAGTTGGGAGCGCCCAGGTTAATTACAATGGGAGCCAGGAATACTACCGGGGTTGAAGTAGCCGATTCTTGCGTACAGGGGTGCGAAATATCGGGTACGCCGTTACCGTTTGCATCAGCAACACCCACCAGAGCAGAAATGTAGTAAATGGTATTGTAATCGCCGTCAAAATCGCTTAATGAGAAAGATCCATCGGTACTTTCGGCCAGAATTTCGGCAGGAGAAATAGCGGGGTTGGTGTGTAAGGCATAACCCACAAATGAGGTATCGCTTAAGGTGTAAGAGTCAAGCACTGCAACAGCCAAATCACCTACAGGAACAATCACCAAATCCTCCGGCATATTACCCAACACATCATCGGGGCATTTGGTACAGTTAGCAACGCCTTCCAATATAGCAGAGCAGCCCAATGCATCGGTAATAATAATGGTATAGGCATCGGCATCGGCAATACCCGGTATTACAAACGGGTTGCCTTGCTCGGCAGTGTTGGTGCCAAACAGGGTTCCGCCAATGGTGTAGCCATTAAGAAGATCGGGGAAACCGCCCACAACCGTAACTTCCAAATCAACAGCGCCTACGGTTTGGTCGCAGGTGGGGTTAATGAAAATCTCGATGGGTTCGCTCACAGTAAATTGTACGCCAGCAACATCTAAATCTGCGCAAATAACGCCATCGGCAATTAAGCCGGCTACATCAACACCGGTAGTTACGCCAAACTCAACGGCAGCCAGAATTGTGGCTTCGTCATCTAAGCTGTAGTTGAAAGCATGTACGGTATAAGTGCCTGCGGGATATCCGCTGAAATCAACAGCGCCGGAAGCGCTGAGCCCCTGAATGGTCAGTTCGGGTCCCGAGGTAATAACAAACAGGGTATTGTAACCTTCGGTTGCTGCACCTTCAACGGTAACAGCTTCGCTGGTTCCGCCGGCGCAAACAAAGGTATTGGCAGGAGCAGTTACGGTGCCATAGCTGGCATCGCAAACTTCAACGCCGCAGGGAGCAGTAACGCTAACTACTACAGATTCGCCGCTCAGGTTATCGGTTACGGTAAAGAGTGCGTCTGTACCGCAGTTAACGGGGTCGCTTACAAAAGTAGTGCCGTCAAAAATGCCGCCGGGGCCCACAGTGTAGTCGCCGCTTCCGGAAAGTACGCTGAACACTACCACATACTGCGTTCCGCCAATGGTGGTAGAAGCATCAGAAACGGTTAAGGGCGGATAACCGGCACATTCGGGGCTGGCGGGGTCTAAAGAGGTAATGGAAATACCGGTAACATCTAGTGCTGCACAAATAGTGCCATCTGCAATGAGATTGGCTACATCAACACCGGTTGCGCCGGCATCAATAGCATCTAAAATGGTTTGTTCGTCGGCTAACGCGTAGTTAATTACATGCAGCGTATAAACACCGGGAATGTTGTCTGCAGGAATTTGAAATTCTTCACAAACAGCAAGAAGTCCCAAAATATTAAGTTCGGGCCCTACGGTAACAACCAATGCGGTAGCATAATCAGGATTGGTATTGTTGCCATCGGTGCAAACACCGCTAAATGTGGTGCCGGGGCAAACGGTTGTTTCGCCGGTAGTAAAGGGTGTTCCGAAGTTGGCTTCGCAGAATACGCACTCTTCTACGGTAACCATAATGATATTATCGGAAAGGTCGAAGCAGTCGCCCGAAATTTCGGCAATGGTAGCGCCTACAGCAATAGTGCCTTCGTAGGCCAAGCCGTAGATATAGTACATGCCTGCGGGTGCACCGTTAAAGTCAAAAATATTGGCCGGGTCGGGGCCTGCAAGAACGTTGCCGTCCATATCGGTAACAATATACTCGTAGTTCATGGTGCTGCCAAGGTCGGCAAATACGCCGTCAAATTCGGCGCCGTCTGCCTGCAATACCAAGGGAGAACCTGTGTTAATTTCACGCACGAAAATATCCTGGTTGTTGTAGTCTTTCCCTTCGAGGTTACCGGCTGCATTGCGGAATACCATGCCGATACCGTAAATGGTAGTGCCGGGGGCCAAGCCATAGTATTCGGCATCTACGGTAATTTGCCAGAGGTTTTCGCCGATGTTGGTCATTTCACCCACACCGTCGTCTTGCCCCCAGTTACCGATAACCGATTCCCATGCGCTGCCGGGGCCGCTGAAACCTGCGCCGGAGTGCATATATACTTTATCTGAGCCAACCAAACCGGTTGTACCTTTGGTAGCATCGTAGGTAATGGTAATCAATTGTTCGCCGCCTTCACCACCGGTAGTGCTTATAGATACAAAATCTTCTGTAGCATCGTTGTTGCAGAAAGTAGTGGCATCTTCTGTGCTGAGAACACCACCATCAGCAGCGCAGGGGAGTGAACACGTGCCTACGGTAATGCAATAAACCGGATCTGTACTAACTGCATAGCAGAGTTCGGGCAGCGGAATGGGAATGGGAGGATTGTCAAGGAATCCGAGGATACCCGGGATGGAAATATCGCCCAACAAACCGCCAAAGGTATCGAAGATAACGCCCAAATCGGCAGGAATGGGTATGGTAGGCAAGCTAAGCAGCGGCAGGAAACCGTTGAGTGAAGCAGCCAAGGCGTCTAATTCTGTTTGGTTGTAGGCAAATCCCCAATAGCAATAGTCGCCATCATCGTATCCGGTAAAGTCGTAGATGCCATCATAGGTTACGCCGTCAATAACGGGGTTGCCCAAAGAGTCAACAGCGGTACCGGTTACAATAAAGAGGTAATCTGTAGTATTGGAATCGCCGGGAATAGCTACTTCCAATTCGGCTGCGTTACTGCCGTCGTTGCAGGCAAAGGTAGTTGCCGGAGGCACAACAGTGCCAACGCTGGCAGCACAACCCGAACCACAGGGAGCTAATGTAGCTTCATAATCTACTAGGTCAAAAATAGCATAACACGGAGCCGGAGCGCCTAAAACGCCACCCAGACCTTCTACGGTTCCTATTAAGCCCAGAAGGGTATTTACCGTTACCGGGCCACCGTCGCCAAAGGTAGCAGCCAGGTCAAGCAGGGTGTTCAGGTCGGCATCGGTAATGGCAGCCAAAGCTGCACATACGGCGGGGTCAAGTACAAAAGAGCAAAGCGGGCTTCCGCCTACGCTGGTAATGATGCTTAAAATATTAGCTTCGTTGTAACCGAAACCGGTTACATACACATTATCACCTTCCGCAAGGCCTAAAGCGGTTGCATCAAAAGTGTCACCGGCTTCCACTATGCCAATAATTACCGTATCGGGTACGGAAGAAATAAGGTAAGCATAGTTGGGAGCGCCTGTACCCGGGTCGGCGGGCATGGCAAACGGGGCATCTGAACATAAAGACACCACTTCGGGCGCTACGGCAGTATAACCACAAGTAGCAGCGGGCGTAGTTGTTCCCTGCGCATGGGCTGTTTCAGTATAGATACCGAACAGTACGAACAGGGAAAGAAGAGTTGTTAATAAATTTTTCTTCATAATCGGATATTTTATTGTTTTTTTTAGATTAATATCGCTGAAGTTTGGGGTAAAGATAGCTAATTTGTTAATGAAGCAAAAAACTTTGCCCAAAAAACAAGTATTTTTTTACAATAAAGTCAGAAACAGGGCAACATGCAAACATGTTGTACCAATTAACGTGCAAATTTAGTAAAAGTTGGCAGTTTTTGGTTCAGATGTACCATATTGTGCGGCAAAAATAATGCCGCAAAGGCATTTGAACAAATAAAAAAGGTGTCAATGCGCTGTTTGTGGCAATTTTTTAACACTATCGGGTGCATTTACTTAGTATCAGGAATTAGCCTGGCAATTTTAAGTTTAAGGTTGTCGTTGTTGGGGTTTAGGCGTAAGGCCTGTTCATAATCTTGTTTTGCGGCGGGGGTATTGCCCAATATCAGGTGGTCATCGGCCCGGTTCTCGTAGGCAGCGGCGTCGTTGGGTTGCAGTTTCAGTGCCCGGCTATAATCTTCTATTGCGCCGGCAAAATTTTGCAGGTTATGTTTGGTAATGGCGCGGTTATAGTAGGCATTGGCATCGGGTGCCAGTTCTATGGCTTTGTCAAAATCTGCCAGAGCGGCGGGGTAATCTTCCATGGCAAATTTCAGTACAGCCCGGTTATAGAAGGCTTCGGGAAAATGGGGTTTAAAGATAAGCACCTTGTCAAGGTCGGCTATGGCGGCTTGGGTATTGCCGCACAGGTCGTTTACAATGGCGCGGTTAAAGAGTGCCTCGTCATCGGTAGGTTTTATTTCTATGGCTTTATTGTAATCTGCCAGGGCTTGTGCGTAGTTTTGCAATGCTTTATATACATCGGCACGGCAGCGGTAAGCGGCTTGGTAGGCGGGGCGCAGGGCAATGGCGCGGTTAAGGTCGGTTAAGGCTGCGGGGTAATTTTCCATGAGGTAGCAGATATATCCCCTTTCTTTATGCGCTACGGCATCCTGGTCGTTTAAATTGAGTGCGGCGGTCAGGTCATTTAGGGCTTCGGCATATTTGCCAATTTGCTGCAGGGCAAAAGCACGGTCGCAAAGGAGGTTAAAATCGGCGGGGTTCAGTTTTACGGCGCGGTTATAATCGGCAAGAGCGGTGCTTAAACTTCCTCGGTTTATTTTGGCTTCGGCGCGCTTATAATATAAGGTATAATTTTGGGGTTCAAGTTTAAGGGCGCGGGTGTAATCTTCTATGGCCTTTTTGTAGTCGCCGTTATCTTGCAGGGCATCGGCGCGGTAGGTTAAAACAGCGGCATTGGCGGGGTTCAGTTCAAGAGCCTTATCAAAATCGGCAATGGCGGCGTTGTATCTGAACAGGGCATATTTGGCCAACCCGCGTGCTATGTAGGCATCGGTAAAAGCAGGGTTTTCCTGTATGGCTTTCCAAAATTCGTTTATGGCAGCGTCGTAATCGGCTGCGCGGTATTTTTCCTGCCCGGTTTGCAGAAATTGTAATGCTTTGGCGTTATCCATAAGAACAGAACTGTATAATTTAGACAGATTTCCTGTGTAAAGTTACTCAATCGGAAAACTTTTTTTATTTTCCGAATAATTTTATTGCCCGAATTATAGCCTGAACGCCTGTTTTTTACCCCCCGATGTTTTACTCCCCGATGATATTAACCGGCGTAGGCCTCTAACGGCGGGCAGGTACACATGAGGTGACGGTCGCCCCATGTATTGTCAATGCGGGCAATATAGGTCCAGAATTTGTTTTCGTGCAGGTAGGGCAGCGGAAATGCCGCTTTTTGGCGGGTATAGGCATGATTCCACTCATCGGAAGTAATTTCTCCAAGCGAATGTGGCGCATTTTTGAGCACATTGTCCTGTACATCGGCTAAACCCTTTTCAATTTCGGCAATTTCTTCCCTAATGGCAATCATGGCATCGCAAAAGCGGTCTAATTCCTCTTTTGCCTCGCTTTCGGTGGGTTCAATCATAACCGTTCCTGCCACCGGAAACGAAACGGTTGGCGCATGAAACCCATAATCCATCAGGCGTTTTGCCACATCTTCGGCTTCTATGCCGGCGGTGCGCTTAAAGGTTCTCAGGTCGAGAATTAACTCATGCGCCACGCGGTTGTTGGCTCCCACATACAACACATCATAATAACCTGCCAGCCGGCTTTTAATGTAGTTGGCATTGAGTATGGCAATGGCGGTGGCGGTTTTTACCCCGCCGCTGCCAAGCAGGTGAATGTATGCGTGCGAAATGAGCAGAATGCTGGCGCTGCCCCAGGGTGCCGAGGCAAACACATTGCCCGATGGCACTGCCTCTTGCCCGGTAATAAACCGATGGGTGGGCAAAAATGGCTCTAAGTGGGCGGCAACGCAAATGGGTCCCATGCCGGGGCCGCCGCCGCCGTGGGGTATGCTAAAGGTTTTGTGCAGGTTAAGGTGGCAAACATCGGCGCCTATCATGGCGGGGCTGGTGTAGCCTACCTGTGCGTTCATGTTGGCGCCGTCCATATAAACCTGTCCGCCAAAGCGGTGTATCATTTCGCAGGCCTGGTGTATGCCCTCTTCAAATACGCCGTGGGTAGAGGGGTAGGTAACCATAAGCGCTGCCAGATTTTCGGCATATTGTTCGGCTTTGGCAGCCAAGTCGTTCAGGTCAATGTTTCCCTGTTCATCGCATTTTACCACCACCACTTCCATGCCGGCCATGACGGCGCTGGCGGGGTTGGTTCCGTGTGCCGATGAGGGAATGAGGGTAACATTGCGGTGGGTATTGCCGCGGCTGTGGTGGTAACTTCTTATGGTCATTAACCCCGCATACTCGCCCTGTGCGCCCGAGTTGGGTTGCAGGGAACAGGCGGCAAAACCGGTAATTTTACAAAGGGCTTGCTCTAATTCTTCAAAAACGCGGGTATAGCCGGCTGCCTGTTGGCGCGGAATAAACGGGTGCAGTTGCGAAAACTGGGCAAAACTTACCGGCATTAATTGTGCGGTGGCGTTTAGTTTCATGGTGCAGGAGCCAAGCGGTATCATGGAGCGGGTAAGCGACAGGTCGCGGCCTTCCAATTTTTTGATGTAGCGCAACATCTGCGTTTCGGAGCGGTAGGAGTGAAATACAGGATGGGTTAAAATGGCGCCGGTACGTTGCAGTGGGGCAGGTAGTTTGGGGGTTGCTGCGGTGGCTGCAAGTTGTTGCACATCGGGCAATTCTTCGTTTACCGCTTCGGCAAAAACGCGGGTTATGCGCTGTACATCTTCCAAAGTACAGGTTTCATCGAGGCTGATGCCGATTAAATCGGGCTGATTTTCGAAATAGCGGAAGTTGATTTCTTCCAGTTCGGCAACGCGGCGCACGCGCGCACCCGATGTGTTAGGGTGGTTGCCAAGGTCTATCAGCAGCGTATCAAAATAATGGCTGTTCACCTGCCGGTAGCCCAGTTGGGTTAAGGCGGTTTCGAGCGTTTGGGCAAGGGCATGTATGCGTTGGGCAATGCGGGTAAGGCCTTCGGGGCCGTGGTAAACGGCATACATACCGGCCATAATGGCCAGCAAGGCCTGTGCGGTGCAAATGTTAGAGGTGGCTTTGTCGCGCTTAATATGTTGTTCCCGGGTTTGCAGGGTCATTCGGTAGGCCTGCTTGCCTTGCCGGTCAACCGAAACGCCAATAATGCGGCCGGGCGCCTGCCTTACAAACTCTTCGCGGGTGGCAAAAAAGGCGGCGTGCGGCCCGCCATAACCCATAGGTACGCCAAAGCGCTGGCTGTTACCCACCACCACATCGGCACCCCATTGGCCGGGCGGTGTAAGCAGGGTAAGGCTCATTAAATCGGACACTACGGCAACATAGGCTTCGGCCTGATGCGCCTTTTCTGCTACGGTTTCAAAGTCAAAAACAGCGCCATTGTGTGCCGGGTATTGCAGCAAACAGCCAAATACATGCGGGGTAAACTCAAATTGAGCATGGTTTTGCACCTTAATTTCAATGCCCAATGGCTGGGCGCGGGTTTGCAGTACATCTAAGGTAACAGGCAAACAAGTGTCTGATACCAGAAACAGGTTGCTCTCTTGCCCTGGTTTTTTGTTTTTTACCCGATGCAGCATTTGCATGGCCTCGGCGGCGGCGGTAGCTTCATCGAGCAGTGAGGCATTGGCAATGGTCATACCGGTAAGGTCTGCCACCATGGTTTGGAAATTGAGCAATGCCTCCAGCCTGCCCTGCGATATTTCTGCCTGATAGGGCGTGTATTGGGTGTACCAGCCCGGGTTTTCAAAGATATTGCGTTGTATTACGGGCGGGGTTATGGTGTTGTAAAAACCCATGCCAATAAAAGACCTGCACAGTTTGTTTGCGGCGGCTATTTGGGCAATATACCGAAGATAGGCAAATTCGGTCATGGGTTGACCTATTTCAATATCGGCATCCAGCCTTATCTTTTCGGGAATGGTTTGCCCGATGAGTTGCTCAACGGATACTGCTTCCATATGGCGCAGCATTTCGGCAATTTCGGAACTGTTTGGCCCGATGTGGCGGTGCAAAAACTCGTTTTGGGTGGTTAAATCGGTGTAGTTCATGGTTTGTTATGGTTGGGCAGCGTTTATTAACGGTGGCGCTGCAAGTATAGCAATTTATTGTAACTAACGGTTTTATACAATGCTCTTAAAGCAGGTCCTTTTAATTTTTCACAATCCATGTAGTCGCCGGTGCATTGGGGTTGGCGTATTCCAGCAAAGCCCAAAGGGCGTGTACGGTGGCATGGTCATGCGATTGTTTTGCTGAGTTTCTGCCCAGCGGCCACCCGCCATCGGGCAATTGGGTGTTAATGATATTGGTTATTCGCTGCGGGCTTAGTTTATCGCGTCCGCCAATATAGAGCAACACGGCTACGGCTTCCATTCCTAAATCGGAGGGTTGTTCTACTTCAACAATTAATTTCGTTAAGAGTTCTTTTTGCAGGTTTTGAAGTTTATCGGCTCGAGCCTGATCGGTAATGCACCCGTTTTCTTTAAGCCACTGCAACGACAAAGCGGCATGGGTAAGAAAATAGCGGCCAAGCTGGGTTTGTTGCTCAAGAAGGGTAAAGTAATCATCGGGTAGGGGTATTTTATCGCACATAAGAGCGCAGTTCATCATGTAAGAGGTGTTAGAGAGGTGGTCAACCAGTGAAGTGCCTTTGTAGCGCGACCCAAAATCGGCGGCGGTGGCTTTAACATTGGGGTTTACCATGCGCTCCAATGCCCTGCCGCGGGGGTCTGAAATGGGGTATTTTTTATAAAAGTGCGAAAAATCGTACTGGCTGCCCATGTTAAACTTTCTGTTTAAAAAGTGCAGCACTAAGGCTGCATTGGGGTCTAATTTGTTCTTTTTTTGGGTGTACTCCAATGCTTTTTCGGTGGCTGCTTTTATGAGTGAGGGGTGTGGTGGAGCCGGTTCTGCTGCCTCATCGGTTTTTTGTATGCGGGGGGCTGTGTGTTGGGGTGGCTGCGGGCCGGGCTGATTGCTTGAAGAAGAATGGCAGGCTGCCAAAAACAGGCAATAAAACATGGCCGCCAATAATACATATTTATTTGTTTGCACGAAACCGGTAATTAATGGTTAAGAATGGTATTTTTTATTAAGCGCACAAAGTTACAATTTTAAAACTGCTTACCACATACGCCCCTCTTAAAATTATGAAAGTGAAAAAGGCGGCCGTTTTTGAACAAGCACCCTGTAAAAGCGGTTTGAAACAAAGATATAAAGCTAAACATTTACTCCCCCCTACCCTTTTTTATGCGGCCGGCAAACAAGGTTTCCATATCGGCGGTTATTATTACCTTTAACGAAGCAAGCAATATTGCCCGATGCCTACAATCGCTTGCCGGCATTGCCGATGAAATTGTGGTGGTTGACTCTTACTCTACCGACAACACGCCCCAAATTTGCAGGTCTTTTGCCAATGTGCGCTTTATACAGCAAGCTTTTGAGGGCTATATTGAGCAAAAAAACTACGCCAATACCCAGGCAACCTACCCCTATATACTATCGCTCGATGCCGATGAAGCGCTTTCAGAACCGTTGCGGCAAAGCATTTTGGAGGTAAAAAACAACTGGCAGCATGATGGCTATTACCTGAACAGGCTCAACAATTACTGCGGTAAATGGATACGCCACGGCACCTGGTACCCCGACCGCAAACTGCGCCTGTGGAACAGCCAAAAAGGTACATGGGGCGGCACGAACCCCCACGACCGCTTTTTTTTGGAAAAAAACACCACTACCGCCACCCTTAAAGGAGATTTGCTGCATTATACCGTACACTCCATACAACAGCACATAGGGCAAATAAACAAATTTAGCACCATACGCGCCGAGGGCATGTTTACCAAGGGTAAAAAAAGCGGGGTTTACCACCTGTACTGCAAACCGGTTATCGGTTTTATATGGTCTTACTTTTTGAAGCTGGGTTTTTTAGACGGGTATTACGGGTTTGTAATCAGCCTCAATTCTGCTTATTCGGTATTTTTGCGCTACGCCAAACTTAAAGAACTGTGGAAAAACAACACCCCCGCATAAACCTGCTGCACCTTTCTACCGCCCGAACCTGGCGCGGTGGTGAGCAGCAGATAGCCTACCTGTTTGACGAATTAGCCCGGCAACCGCAAATAAACCAACTTATTGTGTGCGCCCGAAACTCGGCCATGCATCGGTACTGTGTGCAAAACAACCTGCCGCATGTGGCGTTGGTAAAGGTATTTAGCTTTAACCTGCTGTTTGCTTACCAACTGAAACAAATTTGCCAAAAACACCAAATTCACCTCGTGCACCTGCACGACCCCCACGCTCACCAGTTTGCTATATTAAGCGCCGATGTGTTTGGCAACCCCGTTCCCTGCGTACTATCCAGACGGGTAGATTTTGCGGTAAAAAACAGCCGCTACTCGCGCTACAAATACAACCACCCTATTATTAAAAAAATACTCTGCGTTTCGGAAGCAGTAAGGCAGGTAATGCTGCCGGTTATTCAACAGCCGCAACGTTTGGAACGGATATATAGCGGCATAGATTTACATAAATATGAAAATGCCAAAGCACATGGTTTGCTCCGAAAACAATACAGCATTAACCCCGATGAGCAAATTATTGGCAACACCGGCGCACTGACCGAACAAAAAGGGTATTTTGTTTTTTTAGATACCGCCCGCCTCATTGTAAATGCAGGTGTAAAAGCTAAATTTTTTATCATAGGACATGGGCATTTGGAGAAAAAACTGAAGAATTATGCCGAAGCACAACAGTTGCAGGACAGGGTTATTTTTACCGGTTTCCGGCCCGATGTTGCCGCTTTGCTACCCGAATTTGACCTGTTTTTGAGCACCTCTGTTGCCGAAGGGTTGGGCACCTCTGTTGCCGATGCCATGGCCTGCGGCATACCGGTGGTAGCTACTGCATCGGGCGGCACTGTAGAATTAGTAATACCCGACCAAACCGGCTTGCTTTCGCCCGTGGGCAACAGCAGTCATTTAGCGCAAAATGTGCTGAGGCTGCTGCAAAACCCCGCCCTTGCGCAACAACTTGCCGGCAACGCCCGCCTGCACATACAACAGTTTTCAAAAGCCGAAACGGCACGGCAAACCCTGAATGTTTACCGGCAAACGCTGGGCTACCAGTAATTTTGCATTTTTTTCCAGCAGAGTTGAAACCCTGCGCAATTGATAAGTGCTTCATTGCAGCATTTGTTCTTATAATTGTTTACCACAAATTGGAAGGTAACGCTCCGGCTGCCTTAAACTCGCTGGTTTAGTTGGTTGATTGATGCAGGGGACATAAAAATTAACAATATAAACAACATAATTGCGCTGTTGATAGCGCTACCACAACTTAACGCATATGTACTTTTGGCTTGATCTCACTTTCCGCACCTTGAAAATTTGAGGCTGATAATCAGCAACTTACACATAATGTATATATTCTACCAATATTACATTATTATATAATAAATTGTTGGTCAGGTAATTACACATAATTTTCTGCTTGGGTGCGAAAAGTGGGCTTGATCCAAAAGTACCAAAAGGTCAAGCCTGCCTGAAAATAGGGCTAAAAATCTGCATTTCGGGCTGCAAGCGCCAATGCAAACGCCCTTTTACAGGTGTACCTTTCAGCAGGCTTGTCGGGGCGTTTGCTGCGCCGCTTGTTAACCGCCCTTCATTCCAATTTTCTTAACGCCTATTTTCAGAAGGGCGGTAAATAAGACAATCCAAACTCAAACTTTATTGCAGAATTGACCACCTCTGCCCTGGCACACTTTGAAAAAAGGAGGAATTTACACTATGGTAATTATAATTTGTAATAGCCTGATTATCAGAAGTATAAATCCCCCTTTCGTAAAGGGGGCTGGGGGATTTATTGCAACGAAGCACTAAAATAGCCAACAGCATCATGGGGGGGTGCAAACGGCACACGTAGCTGATGAAATGTTTTGCCATTTGGGTAACTGTTGTGGTAACATCTGCCTTTTCTGTACTTTTGGCTTGACCCAAAAGTACCAAAAGGTCAAGCCTGCCTGAAAATAGGGCTAAAAATCTGCATTTCGGGCTGCAAGCGCCAATGCAAACGCCCTTTTGCAGTGTACCTTTCAGCAGGCTTGTCGGGGCGTTTACTGCGCCGCTTGTTAACCGCCCTTCATTCCGATTTTCTTAACGCCTATTTTCAGAAGGGCAGTCGGCAAGTAGTTTTCGGGGTGTAATTCTTTCCTAAAAGTTATAGAAAAAATGGCATTATTTTTCTACCACACCTTTACCGCTACCCGTGTTAGTGGTTGCTCGCAAACATACAGTATGTAATAGTAAATACCAGATGGTAAACCAGTCGGCGGGGTATGCGTAAGGCTGTATTGCCCCTCTGAACTAAACTCGTTGGTTTAGTTGGTTGGCGGATGCAGGGAACATAAAAATGGTAGTGGATTCATTGGGTTGATGTTTGTGTAGATGCTGAAAAAACGCCATGTTTAAAGTAGTATGTTTCTATGTATAATCCAATTACGTTATCATGAATTTGCTCGTTTTTAGAAAAACAGATCGTCTTGCGTTGCAACCGTTTTATATGCGTGCGAAAATTCAAATTCTTACGCTCAATTTTCCATGTATTGGCTTTGCCCACCTCATGCCGCCAATGCGCAGGCAGGCATTTACGGTAGGCTGCCCAATCATCCGTATGGCAAACAACAATCGGTAAGTCGGCTACCTCATCAATGAGTTGTTGCAACACCTCCTCCTTGCGCCGCCCGTTTCGCCACGCCAAAATACACCCGCTTCGGCGCTCCATCACGTACCATGTCCACCGTTGCTGCTCTTTACTGCCTACATAAGACCAACACTCGTCCCATTCTGTGCCAAGAACAAAGTAAACTTCTAATTTTGCCATATTATCTGCTTCTATGTTGTCTATGATATACTTGTTTTTATGGGCGGGGCTTTTTTTTAATTCCCGCATGACCGTTCCTTTTGCAATTTTGAGTGTCCGGGCAGTGTCTCTTACACCACAAGCATTGAGTGCAAGCGGAACAATTTGATCTTTTACCCCCGGTTTATTGGCATTGTAGGTGTAATCCAATTGAAAACTTTTTTTACACTTGTTGCAACGCCAACGCTGGGTTCCATTTAGGCGATGGCCATTTTTGGCCAGATTATTGCTCCCACAATGCGGACAAGTCAGTTCTACTTGATGTACCAGAACTTATGATTATGTATGTTTAAATAAGCGCAAATATACTGCATTCAACCCATTTAACCCACTACCCTTTTTTCTTATTCCAGCAGCAGTTTGGCAGTTCCTATAAAGTTGTTTTGGGTAAAC
>NBMY01000060.1 GCA_002212985.1 Sphingobacteriales bacterium TSM_CSS | reverse complement strand
GTGGCAGCGCCCGTGTTCAGAGATATAGTAGAAAAATATTACTCTTCAAAAATAAAATCGCATATCGCCATTAACCAAACGCCTAAAGAAGAAATGGAACAGGTAAAACTGCCGCCCGCAAAAAACGGCTACCGCACAGATTTAACCGCCATTTTTAACCAACTGGCATTTAACCAGCAACTTTCAAACGACAAAAGCGAATGGGCTGTACCCGATAACGAAACTGATACCATGATGCTGAAAAGCATGAAGGTAATAGATAACCTTGTTCCGAATGTAACCGGTATGGGGTTGCGCGATGCCATTTACCTCCTCGAAAGCCAGGGGCTTAAAGTGCGGTTTTCGGGGCAGGGGCAGGTAGTTGACCAATCGCCGCTGTATGGCAGCCGGTGCAAAAAGGGAGATGTTGTATCGTTAAACTTAGATTAACCATTTTTAAACAAACCATTTTAACTTGACTCTGTTACGCGACATATTATATAAGGTATCACTGAAGGAAGTGAACGGCAGCACCGACCGGCCGGTGGCAAAAATCTGCTCCGACTCAAGGCAGGTAATGCCCGATGCTTTGTTTGCTGCCATCAGCGGCACGCAAACCAACGGACACCTGTTTATTGATATGGCCATTGCAAACGGCGCTACGGCAATACTTTGCGAAGAAATGCCCCAAACCCTGCAAAATGGCGTTACTTATATAAGGGTAGAAAACGCTGCCCGCGAGTTGGGCATTATTGCTTCTAATTTTTACGGCAACCCTTCGGGCAGGTTAACATTAGTGGGCGTTACAGGTACCAATGGTAAAACCACTACGGCCACCCTGCTTTTTAAACTTTTCAGAAAATTCGGATACAGCGTTGGGTTAATTTCTACCATCAGGTATCATATAAACGACCGGCAAACAGAGGAGGCTACGCATACCACACCCGATGCCATTAAACTTAACCAACTGTTGCAGGAAATGGTAAATGCCGGCTGCACCCATTGTTTTATGGAGGTAAGCTCGCACGCCATGGCACAGCACCGGGTAAGCGGCATTACCTTTGCCGGCGGTATTTTTACCAACATTACCCACGACCACCTCGATTTCCATGGCACTTTTGAAAATTACCTCAAGGCCAAAAAATCGTTTTTTGATATGCTGCCCGCAAGCGCTTTTGCCCTTACCAATGCCGACGATCGAAACGGCAAGGTTATGCTGCAAAACACCGCTGCGCATACCTATAGCTATGCCCTTAAATCGCCCGCCGATTTTAAAGCCAAAATACTGGAAAGCTCCTTTAGCGGGTTAACCCTGCTCGTTGACGGGTACGAGGTGCATACTCTGCTCATTGGCGAGTTTAATGCCTATAACCTTATGGCCGTGTATGGCGCCGCATGTCTGCTTAATGAAGATAAACAAGCAACCCTCACATGCCTTAGTGCACTTACGGCCGCCGCCGGAAGGTTTGATTATGTGCAGGACAGAGAAAAAAACATAACCGGAATTGTGGATTACGCCCATACCCCCGATGCCCTTTTGAAAGTGCTTACCACCATTAACCAACTGCGCACCAAAAACGAACAGCTAATTACCGTGGTTGGTTGTGGCGGCAACCGCGACCGCACCAAACGACCTCAAATGGCTAAACTGGCCTGCGAACTGAGTGATAAGGTTATACTTACCTCAGATAACCCCCGAAACGAAGACCCCGATGCCATCATTGCTGAAATGAAAACCGGTATTCCGCCACAATTGGCCGGCAAGGCTATTGCCATTACCAACCGCCGCGAAGCCATTAAAACGGCCTGTATGCTGGCCAACAAAAACGATATTATTCTGGTGGCCGGCAAAGGACACGAAACCTATCAGGAAATTAACGGCGTAAAACACCATTTTGACGATAAAGAAGAACTGCTTAACGCTTTAAATACAACCCTAAACCCTTAATACAAACAGCCGGGGCCTGCTGAAATGCTTTAGTGTAACTTATCAAACGAACCAAAAGTGCTTTACTATCTTTTCGACTACTTAGACCAATACGATGTTGCCGGAGCGGGATTATTTAAATATATCTCGTTCAGGGCAGGGGTAGCCATCATTATTTCGTTGGTTATTACCATTGTATTTGGCGGCCGCCTCATTAAACTGCTTCATACCATGCAGGTAAGCGACGAGGTGAGAAATCTGGGTCTTGCAGGCGAAGAAAAAAAGCATGGAACACCCACTATGGGCGGTTTAATTATTTTGGCGGCCATTCTCATTCCTACGCTGCTGCTGGCAAAAATACATAACATTTACATCATACTAATGTTGCTAACCACCCTTTGGATGGGAACCATTGGCTTTATTGATGATTATATAAAGGTATTTAAACGCGACAAAGGAGGGATGCGTGCCCGAACCAAACTCATAGGGCAGGTTGGCTTAGGACTTATAGTGGGTGCAATTATGTATTTCCACTCCGATATAGTGATACGGGAAGACATAACCGGCAGCCCCAACAAAAAAATTGAAAACGAGCAGTACCGCTTTACCAGCACCGGAACCGGCGGTAAAAAAGTAGTGGTTGACTACCGTTCTGCCACAACCAACATACCCTTTGTAAAAAACTACCAGTTTAACTATGGCAAAGTGTTGTGGTTTTTGGGTAAAGATTACTATAAATGGGCGTTTTTAATTTATATACCGGCCATTATTTTTATTGTAACAGCAGTATCAAACGCCGCCAATTTAACCGACGGTATTGACGGACTGGCTACCGGCACTTCGGCTATTGCCGGCACTTGTTTGGGTATTTTTGCCTACTTGTCGGGCAATGCCATTACCGCTTCGTACCTCAATATTATGCACCTGCCCAACAGCGGAGAGTTGGTTATTTTTTCGGCAGCGTTTATTGGCGCCTGTGTGGGCTTTTTGTGGTACAACGCCTACCCCGCTCAGGTGTTTATGGGCGATACCGGAAGCCTGACTCTGGGCGGCATAATTGCCACTTTGGCAATTGCCGTGCGCAAAGAACTCTTGCTGCCTATTTTATGCGGCATTTTTGTTGCCGAAAACGCATCGGTACTGTTGCAGGTGAGCTATTTTAAATATACCAAAAAGAAGTTTGGTGAAGGTCGCCGCATTTTCCTTATGTCGCCCCTGCACCACCATTACCAAAAAAAAGGCATACACGAGGCAAAGGTGGTAACCCGCTTTTGGATTGTGGGTATTATGCTGGCCGTATTAACTTTTATTACTCTTAAAATAAGATAATCCCAAATTAAACACATACCGTGCAACGCAAATTAGTCATATTGGGAGCTGCCGAAAGCGGCGTAGGTGCAGCCTTGTTGGGTAAGCATTTGGGGTTTGATGTGTTTGTATCGGACAAAGGAATGATTGCCGGTGCGGTTAAAGAGCGGCTTCACACCGCCGGCATTGCTTTTGAAGAGGGTAAGCACACACCCGAACTTGTATTGCAGGCATCGGAAATAGTTAAAAGCCCCGGCATACCCGAAACTGCCGAAATTGTACAGCTCATCAGGAATGCAGGCATAGGGCTTATTTCCGAAATTGAATTTGCTGCAAGACATACCAACGCCACCCTTATTGCCATTACCGGCAGTAATGGTAAAACCACTACTACTGCCCTTGCTTACCACCTGTTGCACAAGGCCGGTTTTGATGTGGGCATGGCCGGCAACATTGGCAACAGTTTTGCCATGGAACTGGCACTGGGTGTGCAGCATGAGTATTGGGTGCTGGAGGTAAGCAGTTTTCAGTTAGATGATATTGTGCAGTTTAAACCGCATATTGCCGCTATTACCAATATTACGCCCGACCACCTTGACCGCTACGGCTACTCAATGGATAATTATGCCCATGCCAAATTTAACATAACCCGAAACCTTCAGGCTGATGATTTCTTTATTTACGGCGCCGATAGTTCCGAATTAACCGCACGCCTGCCAAAATATCCTGTAAGGGCGCATACCCTGCCGTTTTCCTTACAACCTGTGCCAAATGGTATTTATTGCCGCAGCGAAAACATAGTGCTGCCCAATGGACACCTTATTAATACCGGCAGTATGGGCATTAAAGGGCGGCACAACCTATACAATGCCATGGTGGCCGTAGCCGTTGCCCATATTCTGGGGGCAAGCCCCGCAGACATTGAAAACGGTTTGTCGTCTTTTGAGGCGCTGGAACACCGCCTTGAACCGGTGGCTACCATAAACGGGGTGTTGTATATTAATGACTCTAAAGCTACCAACACCGACTCGGCATGGTATGCCCTTGATGCCATGACACAGCCTGTAGTATGGATTGCCGGCGGAACCGATAAAGGCAACGATTACAGCACGCTGGCAGAACTGGTAAAACAGAAGGTAAAAGCCATTGTTTGCATGTGCCGCGACAGCGCTAAAATTCACCGGGCTTTTGCGGGTTTGGTGCCTCATATTACCGATGCACACAGCGCAACCGAAGCCGTTGAGGTTGCCTGCAACTTAGCACAACCCGGCGATGTGGTATTGCTTTCGCCGGCTTGTGCCAGTTTCGACCTGTTTCAGAATTATACCGATCGCGGCAGGCAGTTTAAAGCAGCCGTACACCATCTTGAAGCCAATAACCAAAACCCTGCATTTACAGGTTAACTCATAAACCCAAAAACCATTTGACCAATGCAATCAATTTTTAACCACCTTAAGGGCGACCGCATTATATGGTTTATAGTGATTTTATTGTCACTGTTTTCCATATTGGGCGTGTACAGCGCCACGGGTACGCTTGCATTCAGGCAAATGGGCGGCAACACCGAGTACTACCTGCTTAAACAGTTGTTTATTACCGGTTTCGGGTTGATACTCATGTATATTGCGCATCGGGTAAACCATTTATACTACTCAAGGGTGGCACAGGTGCTGCTGTATGTTTCGGTTCCTTTGCTGGCTTTTACCCTGCTTTTCGGCTCCGATATTAATGAAGCAAAGCGCTGGATTACTTTGCCCGTGCTCAATATTTCGTTTCAAACATCAGATTTGGCCAAACTGGCGCTTATAATGTACACCTCGCGCATGTTGTCCAGAAAGCAACACATAATAAAAGATTTCGACCGTTCATTTTTACCCATTGTGCTGCCTATGGTGGTGGTGTGTATGTTAATTGTGCCCGCAAATCTGTCAACGGCAGCGCTGCTGTTTACCACCTGCATTATTCTTATGTTTATTGGCAGGGTGCATATGCGGCATATTGCCCTTACCCTGTGGTTTGGGCTAAGTGTGTTTGCTTTGTATGTGGCCGCCGCCACCTTTACCGGAAAAGGCAGGGTACAAACCTGGAAAAGCCGCCTCGAATCTTATGTGAACAAAGATGCCGAAGAGCCGTATCAGGTACAACAGGCAAAAATTGCCATTGCCAACGGAGGGCTGCTGCGCCTGGCGCCGGGTAAAAGTATGCAGCGCAACTTTTTGCCGCACCCGTACTCCGATTTTATTTATGCTATTTTGATAGAGGAATACGGACTGCTTACCGGCTTAATAATACTCTTGCTGTACCTGATTTTGCTGTACCGGTGCATACGCATTTTTGCCCGCGGCCCCGATGCCTTTGGCGCACTGCTGGCCGTAGGGCTGGGCGTGGTGCTGGTAATACAGGCGCTTATGAACATGGCCGTAACCGTTAACCTCATGCCCGTTACAGGGCTTACCCTGCCGTTGGTAAGTATGGGCGGCACATCGGTGTTGTTCAGCAGTATTTCCATCGGAATTATTTTGAGCGTAAGCCGGCATATAGAGGCTATTTCGCCCCAAAACAACACGGCGGCAGCATAAAAAACAATAAAAAAAACAAAAACATACAAAATATTGAACCTAAATTAGTTAAATAACATTTACCGGATTATATGTCAGTAACTACTCCAAGAATCATTATCAGCGGTGGCGGAACCGGCGGGCACGTCTTTCCGGCCATAGCTATTGCCAATGCGCTCAAAGAACTGGCGCCAACGGCAGAAATATTGTTTGTTGGAGCAAAAGGCCGCATTGAAATGGAAAAAGTACCCCAGGCAGGTTACAAAATTGAAGCGCTTTGGATTAGTGGCTTGCAACGCCGCTTAACGGCCGAAAACCTGCTGTTTCCGGTAAAGGTGCTGAGCAGTTTATGGAAATCTTATGGCATTTTGCGCCGCTTTAAGCCCCATGTTGCCGTGGGTGTGGGCGGGTATGCCAGTTGGGCAGTTTTGCAGGCGGCTTCGGCTATGGGCATACCCACACTTATACAGGAGCAAAACTCGCATCCGGGCATTACCAACCGCCTGCTAGGTAAAAAAGCCGATAAAATATGTGTGGTATATGATAACCTCTACCGCTATTTTGATGCCGGTAAAATTGTGCTTACCGGTAATCCGGTAAGAGCCGATATTGCCCGTTTACAGGGCAGCAAAGAAACGGCGCTGCGCCATTTCGGATTGCAGGAGGGTAAAAAAACCTTGTTTATTACGGGCGGCAGCTTGGGTGCCCGCGGCATTAACAACGGTTTGCTTGCCTGCCTTGCGCAACTTATGAAAGACAACAATGTGCAACTGCTGTGGCAGACAGGTAAATTTTATATTGACCAGATTACCAAACAGGTGGCCGACTATGGCAATGACATTATACCGCTTGCCTTTATTGACCGCATGGATTTGGCCTATATTGCCGCCGATGCCATATTGTCAAGAGCCGGCGGCACGGTATCGGAGTTGTGTTTGGTGGGCAAGCCGGTGGTATTGATGCCCTCGCCCAACGTAGCCGAAGACCACCAAACCGCCAACGCCCTGAATCTGACAGAAAAAGATGCCGCCATAATGGTGCCCGATTCCGAAGCAGCCCAAAAACTGCTGCCCGCCCTGCAAACCGTGTTGTTTAACGAAGAACGCCGGCAAACGCTTGCCAATAACCTGAAAAAAATGGCCAAACCCGATGCGGCTTTGCATATTGCCCGCGAAGTACTGGCTTTAATACCCAATAATGGCAACCTTCAACCGGCATAAACCAACCAACCGTATGTTACCAATAACCAACATAAAAAACATATTCTTTATAGGCATTGGCGGCATTGGCATGAGCGCACTGGCCAGGTACTTTTTACACAAAGGCGCAAAAGTTGCCGGCTACGACCGCACCCCAACCACCCTTACTGCCCAGCTTTGCAGTGAGGGCGCGCAAATTCATTATGAAGACAACGTGGCTTTGCTTGCCAAAGAAGCCGATTTGGTGGTTTATACACCCGCCATTCCGCAAACGCACAGCCAGTTGAACTGGTACCTGCAAAACGGATATACGGTCATGAAACGCTCCGAAGTGTTGCAGCTTATTACCGCACAGTCCTTTACCATTGCCGTGGCGGGTTCGCATGGTAAAACCACCGTTACCAGCATGATAGCCCACCTGTTGCATCAGTCGGGTTTTGGCTGCTCGGCTTTTGTAGGTGGTATTATGAGCAATTACAACAGCAATTTTATTGCCGCCAACAACAATGTGGTAGTAGTAGAAGCCGATGAATTTGACCGCTCTTTTCACCGCCTTAACCCCGATATTGCCGTTATTACCGCCGTTGACAGCGACCACCTCGAAATTTACGGAACCCAACAGGGGGTAGAAGCCGCCTTTATTGCCTTTGCGCAGCAGGTAAAACCCGGCGGTATGGTGCTTATTGCCCTTAATGCACCCATTGTGCCCCAGTTAGAAGCAGAAAATCTGCTTACCTACCACCTGTTTTACTCAACCGCCGACGCCTATACCTATAACCTTAACAAAACCGACACGGGTTTTAACTATAATATTTTGTGCAACGGGCAACGGCTGGGTAATTTCCAGCTCAATATAGAGGGGCGCTATAATGTTGAAAACAGCATTGCCGCCATTACCGTGGCACACCTGTTGCAAATTGAACCCCGTAAAATTGCCGATGCCCTGTCCACTTTTTCGGGTATTAAGCGGCGGTTTGAATACGTTTTAAGAACCGATAAACTGGTGCTTATAGACGATTATGCCCATCATCCCAACGAAATTTCGGCGCTGCTGCAATCGGTAAAACAATTATACCCCGATAGAAAGGTTACGGTTATTTTTCAGCCCCACCTCTATACCCGAACCCGCGATTTGGCGCTGGAATTTGCCCTTAGTTTTCGAAATACCGCCGATGAAGTAATACTGCTCGATATTTACCCCGCCCGCGAAGAACCTCTACCCGGCGTTACTTCGGAATTAATTTTTTCAAAAATTCCTAACAAAGGCAAATATCTGTATCACTTTCATGACCTGCTGACCCAACTGCAAAACCACGAACTGGAAGTGGTAGTAACGGTTGGCGCCGGAAACATTGATACCCTTGTGCCTCAAATTAAAGAACTCATGATGAAGCAACTGCAAATTCTGTAAAAATAAATAACTTAGCCCGAATGCAACTGAAAAAATATAAAACCCTGTATATATTCCTGGCCTGGGTGCTGGGCGGCATTCTGTTTTCTACCATGCTGCTGAAATCGCGCTATGCCTTAAATACATCGGTTTGTTCGGGCATAAAAGTTAAAATTGATTTTTCAAAAGGCACGCATTTTGTAGATGAAAACGGTATTAGAAAAATAATTACCGAGCAACTGCCCAACCGCAATGTAAATTCGGCCGTAAAAGATATTAACCTTCAAAAATTAGAAAGCTACCTTGAAATGAACCCGCATATTGAAAACGCCGAATTATACTTTGATTTTAACGGAAAACTGTGGGCAGAAATAACCCAGCGTACTCCCCTGTTGCGCGTAGTAAACGCCCAAAATATTAGCTATTATATAAGCGAAGAAGGGCAGAAAATGCCGGTTTCCGATGATTTTTCTGCAAGAGTGCCGGTTGCGACAGGCTATATTAACGACAATAACAAAACCAACGGCAATATTGATGCTCCAATTGTGCATCAAATTTACAACCTCTGCCGGTACCTTAAAACCAATGAATTTCTGAATGCACTTATAGAGCAGATTTATGTAAATACCGACAGCGATTTGGTGCTCATTCCCAAAATAGGAAAACAACGCATAGTATTGGGCAATGCCGATGACCTTGAAAGTAAATTTAAAAAACTAACCATTTTTTATGAACAGGCCATGCCTTACGTTGGCTGGAATACTTACCAAACCATCAACCTAAAGTATGCCAACCAAATTTTGTGTACCCGGCGGTAAAAGCATGGGTATTGCCGGGGTAAAAAACACCCGACAACCCCTGACAAATAACCGCATTTTTAGCAATACTCAAAACCACTAGAAAAAGCACCCTGCCAAACAATTACACTATTCATTTTTAACCAATAAGCGTATGAGAAAAGAAACTTTACCAATTGTGGCAGCCCTTGATATAGGCACCACTAAAATTTGTGCCATTGTAGCCCGAAAAAACCAACTTGGCAAATTGGAAATACTGGGCATGGGGCAAGCCGACTCCCAGGGAGTAATGCGGGGGGTTATCTCCAACATCGACAAAACTGTAGAGGCCATTAAACTGGCCGTTGCCGAAGCATCAAAAAAATCGGGCATTAAAATTCACCACGTTTATGTGGGAGTTGCCGGGCAGCATGTAAAATACCTTCGGCACAGGGGGTATTTAATGCGCGACCATGTACACGACGAAATTACCCAAGCCGATGTGGATAAACTGGTGAGCGATATGCACCGTCTGGCCTTGCCTCCGGGCGAGCGCATTATTCATGTATTGCCACAGGAATTTATCATAGACGACGAACAGGGTATTAAAGAACCCATCGGCATGTCGGGCGTGCGCCTTGAAGCCGATTTTCATATCATTACCGGACAAATTGCTGCCATGCAAAATATACACCGATGCGTGGAAAAAGCAGGGCTCAAAGCCGTAGAACTAATGCTGGAACCTATTGCCTCTGCCGCCGCCGTACTCAACGACGAAGAAAAGGAAGCCGGCGTAGCCTTGGTGGACATTGGCGGCGGTACGACCGATATTGTTATTTTTCAGGAAGGTATAATACGACATACCGCCGTAATTCCGCTGGGTGGCAATATTATTACCGAAGACATTAAGGAAGGCTGCATGGTGATGCGGGAGCAGGCCGAAAAACTGAAAGTGAAATTTGGCAAAGCCCTGGCCATTGAAGCGCAGGAAAACGCCATTGTTTCTATACCGGGCTTGCGCGGTCGTGCGCCCAAAGAAATATCGGTTAAAAATCTGGCGCATATTATACAAGCCCGAATGGAAGAAATTCTGGAACATGTCTATTTCCAAATCAGGCTATCGGGTTATGAAAACAAGCTCATCGGCGGCATTGTTGTTACCGGCGGCGGCGCAAGGTTGCAAGACCTGCAATACCTTGCCGAATACCTTACCGGCCTCGACGCCCGAATTGGCCTGCCCGCAGAGCAACTGTCGGTAAATAGCCAGCGCAGCGAATTTAACGACCCTATGTATGCTACCGCCATTGGGCTGCTGGTTAAAGCCACAGAACGAAATCCGGTACCAACCGAAGAACCCGAGCCCGAACCTGCCGCCCTGCCCGCCGAACCGGCCTTTGAGGCAACACCCGTAGTGGTGGCACAGGAAGAAACCGAAGAAACCCAACCTGCCGAAAGCGCCGGACAGAACGGCTCATGGCTCGAAAATTTCCTGCGCCGCAGCCGGGAGTGGCTCGAAGGTGACATTAAAGACTTTCAATAACCCCTTTTTACATTACCTAAATTAAATAACCCTTAAAATATTTTCATCATGGCTATCAAATTCGATGCTCCAAAAAATCAGCACTCCATCATTAAGGTTATAGGTGTTGGCGGCGGCGGAAGCAATGCCGTAAATCACATGTTTCGGCAAGGTATAGTTGGCGTAAACTTTATTGTGTGCAATACCGATGCCCAGGCGCTTTTGCAAAGCCCTATCCCTATTCAAATACAACTGGGACCCGCACTTACCGAAGGCCGCGGCGCCGGCTCGCAGCCCGATGTGGGTAAAAATGCCACCATTGAGTCTATTGACGAAATTAAAAAAAGTCTTAGCGGTGGTACCAAAATGGTATTTATTACCGCAGGCATGGGCGGCGGAACCGGAACCGGCGGCGCTCCCATAGTTGCAAAAGCCGCCCGCGAAATGGGTATTTTAACCGTCGGAATTGTTACCACTCCCTTCTCTTTTGAAGGCCCCCGCCGCCTTCAGCAGGCACAAAAAGGCATTGAAGAAATGAAAGAAAGTGTTGATACGCTTATTATCATCTCTAACGACAAACTGCGCGAACTGCACGGCAACCTGGCGCTCTCCAACGCTTTTTCCCGCGCCGACGACGTGCTGACCATTGCCGCCAAAGGTATTGCCGAAATTATTACCGTACCCGGTTATGTAAACGTTGACTTTGAAGACGTAAATACCGTTATGCGAAACAGTGGCGTAGCCATTATGGGATTGGGCATTTCAGACGGCGAAGACCGCGCCATGAAAGCCGTAAAAATGGCATTGGCCTCCCCGCTGCTCAACAACAACGATATTCGCGGCGCCAAACACATTTTGCTCAATATTACCTCCGGTACCAAAGAAGTGCTCATGGACGAAGTTGCAGATATTACCAACCATATACAAGAGGCTGCCGGGTACAGCGCCGATATTATTTGGGGTAACTGCGTTGATGAAGCCTTGCAGGAAAAAATTTGCGTTACCGTTATTGCCACAGGTTTTGAACCCAAAAGCAACGCCAAAGAAACAAAACACGAAAAACAAGACCGCGTTATCCTCTCGCTCGACGATGCGCCTACTTACAGCACCCGAAAACGCAACCCCGATTTGTACGGCAACTCGGAAGAAAAAAAACATGCCGATTTGTACAACGAAGCTGCAAATGACAATGACGAAAACCTGCACCCGAAACATCAGGGTAAACCAACTCATCACAGCAACGAACAGCAAATGAAAGTTCTGCTGGAACGCCGCAAACGGCTCCGGGGGCTGAGCATGAAACTCACTTCTGATTTGAACGAACTGGAAAACGAACCGGCCTATAAACGCCGCAATGTACAATTGGACGAAACACCCCTTTCTACCGATGAAAACATGTCGAAGTATTCCTTGTTTGATGATGAAAAAAAAGGACCCGAAATTAAAAAACGCAACCCCTTTTTACACGATAACGTGGACTGATTAGCCTAACTACAATCAATTCAGCTTTTCTTAAATTACGCTTATTCTTTTTCAAACTTCCGGTTTTTGCACTCTGGCAAATCCGGAAGTTTTTTTATTGTTCTTTTCTCTGCCGTAACTACTTAGGAGCCTGCCTGTAATCTCAGTATTCTGGCTTGCAGCGTTGCCATTTTGAAGCGTTTAACACCAAGGAACGCAAAGAAAGACCACAAAGTAATTGCGCAGTTTGCGCTTACTTGCAGTCTTTGCGGTAAAATGAAAGGAATTTAGCTAAAAACATTGCCAGTAAAGGAGCTACCTGAAATACTTACTCTCCCCTAAGGTATATTGCTTCGGGCTATCACGCACAAACCCCCAAAAGGGAGTGCATCAATTGTAATTTTATTGTAAAATATTGTAACAAAGGCGCTTTTTTTAGAAAAAGTGTAACTATTTAGGTGCTCTTAATTGATTGATAATCAACGCTTTGTAAAATTTTTTGTTGTCGAAATTATTAAAAACCAAGCACATTTTCGTTTTTCTGTTGCGAATCTTTCAACAAAAATACTGTTTTGTTAAACAGAAAGCATCGAAATGTTCATTTAAATGCAAAATTATCAAAAACGGCACCTAAATAGTTACGAAAAAGTACACAAGAGAATATAGACTTACATTACTTTTGTTGCAAAAAATTGGGGCGTAACATACCGAAATGGTAATAACACCGGATTTGTGGTTGGAGAAGGTTTTTTGCACATTGGTTATATTATTGTAACCCTGCAAGCAAAGAGTTGTCTGCACGAAATCCGGCAAGGCTCAAAGGCTGTTGCAATCCGGTTCTCCATTGCATTTAAAACGGTATCGTATTTACAAAAACTAAGCATTCTTGTTTTTACCTCCTCCTGCCCCAATTATCCACTTTACTTTCCAGAACTCATAGCCTCTGTTACTATGCAAACTTCACCTGCTTTTATAAAAGTTGATTTGAAAATAAATTTTATGAAAATAAAAACATTTACCAAAGTCTTTGGAGTGGTGCTAATTGCCCTCTTGCCGGCCTTCTTACTTAAAGCCCAGGTTGGCTTCAATCCAAGCTACGCTGTATTGGCAATCAATGGCGGCGCTAATACTTATTACGACCTGAATGCCACAACTATCAACCCCGATTTTCAGGGCGCCAACCTCGGTTCCTTTGTCTCCGGTAACAGTATTGTGATTAGAGGAGCGGAAAACAACGTGTACAAATGTGGCAGTTGCGACATCTGGCAGACAAAAATCCATTACCGCGTTTACCGGCAGGGTACCACACCGCCGGCGTTCAGCGAAATGATTGTTGGATTCGCATCGGGATTTAATAATGGCTGTGGCGGGCAAGACCAGCAATGGGCAACCACCGCCGGTACCACCGACATTCTTTCCGGACTAACCTATGGCTGCTACAACCTCGAAGTCTATACCTCCCTGCAGTACCAGAACTGCGGCTTAGGCGATGTGTTTAACAACAACAGTGGCGCCAACTTCATTGCTACCTTTAGTTATACCACCGGACCCCTTTCGGGTACCTACTCCGTAGGAGCCGGGCAGTGCTTTTCAACGCTGTCATCGGCTGTTACTGCATTGAATGCCAATGGCATATCCGGCCCGGTTACCTTCAATGTAATTGCCGGACATACCGAAACCGCCCCCGCCGGTGGTTTCAGCATCACGGCTACCGGTACCGCTACCAATACCATTACCTTCCAGAAAAGCGGGCCCGGTGCCAATCCAACTTTTACGGCTTCCAATACCCTGACCGCCGGCGCCCTGAACGACGCCATCTTCAAAATTATCGGCGGCGACTACATTACCATCAACGGTTTCACCATGCAGGAAAATGGCTCGAACACCACAACAGCTGCCGCCTCCAACAACATGACCGAGTGGGGCGTGGCTCTGTTGTATGTATCCGCCACCAACGGATCGCAGAACAATACCATTCAGAACTGCACCATATCGCTGAACCGAACCTATGCCAATACCTTCGGCATTTATTCCAATACAAGGCATACGGCAACGGCGGTGGCTACTATTGCCGATGTCACCTCGACTGCAGGGGCTAACAGCGGCAATAAGATTTATGGAAATACCATCAGCAATGTCAATATGGGGATTGCTTTTATAGGTTCAGGTACTGCTGCCAATCAGGATACCGGCAATGATGTCGGCGGATCTTCTGCTGCCACCGGAAATACGATTACCAACTGGGGAGGCGCTGCCGCAGTCAGCGGCTATGTTTCCAACTCAGGTACATCTTATTGTATTTTCATGAATCACCAGGTTGGTGATAACGTGTCCTACAACACAATCACCAGCGCCACCATTTCCGGAACAGCGGTCACGCTGCGTGGCATCTTCAAGGACTACACGACCACGGGCGCTACATTGGTGGGAACGACCAATATCACGAACAATACTGTCACGATCACCGACAACTTCACCTCGGGTACGCTGGAGTGCATTCGTTCCCAGGGAACGGTGGCCAATACGTCCACTATGAACATGAACAGCAACACCATTCTGAACACGTCGATGGGTGGTGCGGCTTCCACAACGACCATCGTCTGCCTGGTGAATTCCTCGGCATGGGGTACACTGAACCAGAACAGCAACATCATCCGTGGCACCACGAGCACGGCGACTACGGGAGGCTTTACCGGTGTTTCTAACACCGGCGCGGTGGTGACGACCATCAACCAGAACAACAACCAGATAGGGAACGCCAGTGGAGGGGCTATCACGTTCAGCGCTGCGACCAGTGTGGCAGTGCTCGGCATCAATAACACCGGCGGCGCGGCCACCTGCGCCTATTCCGCCACGGGCAATGATGTGCGCGGGGTCACCCACAGCGTGGCCGGAACTTCGAACCACACCTACATCATCAACAGCGCCGCCACGCTCTCCCAGAACATCAGCAACAACACCTTCACGAACCTGAACGTGAACACAACGGGCAGCGTGATCTTCATCGGCAACAACGTAGCGCTGCCAACGGGTGGGTCTGTGACCGCGAACGGCAACAGCATCGTTACCGCCTTCAACAAGGGCAGCGCCGGTGGCACGGTCACGCTTTACAATACGACCACGACCCCCTCATCCGTGGCGGGCACAACAAAGAGCCACCAGAACAACAACTTCTCGAACATCACGGTGACCGGCGGCACGACTGTAGCTGGATGGACGGACCTGGAAGGTGCAAGCGGGGGAGGCTCCACCAAGACGATCGCCGGCAACACGTTCAGCAACTGGACGTGCGGCACGAGCCCTGTCACAGTGATCCAGACGAACTACGGTGGTAACAACACCACGATCGCCAACAACACCATCTCGAACATCAGCTCCACTGCGGTCAGCGGCGGCAGCATTACGGGCATCAGTGTGGGCAGCAGCAATGGGGGTGCCGCGCAATCTATTACGGGAAACACCATCTCTGGGCTTTCCGCAGGTAGCGCTGGAACGGTTGTGGCCATTACAGGTGGCTCCACGTCCATCACGACCCTGACCATCTCAGCCAACAAGATCTACACGCTCTCGAGTTCGAACACTTCGGCAACCGTTACGGGTATCAGCATGAGTACCGGTGCCACGGTGAACATCGTAAACAATCTTATTGGTGACCTGACGGCCACCCTTGCCAATGCATCCGTTCCGGTAACAGGTATCAGCATTGCGGGCGGCACCACGGCGAACATCTACTACAATTCCGTGTACCTCGCCGGCACGAGCAGCGGCGCACTTTTCGGTTCGAGCGCTCTGTCCTACAACAGTACCACCACGCTGAACCTCCAGAATAACCTTTTAGTGAACACCTGCACCCCAACGGGTACAGGTGCAGCGGTTGCCTTGCGGCGCACTTCCGGCACCGCTTCAACGGTACCGGCCAACTATGCGACCACTTCGAACAACAATGCATTCTATGTGACCCCCGGCGCCTCCAACTTCCTCTATGCGGAGAACACCGCCTCACCTTACGTGAACACCTTCACGGCCATGCCGGCGTACAAGACGTTCATGGCCACCCGCGATCAGGCATCCGTCACGGAAAACGTTTCCTTCCAGAGCACGACCGGGTCCAATGCGAACTTCCTCAAGTACAACACCGGCACCCCGAGCCAGCTGGAAAGCGGCGGCGTACCCATCGCCGGCATTACCACGGACTACACCGGAACCACCCGTAACGTCAGCACCCCGGATATCGGTGCATGGGAACTGACCGGCATCGCAGCCGACCTCACTGGCCCGTCCATCACTTATACCAATATCCCGAATACCTTATGTAACACTGAACCGTCCCTTTCGGCCACCATTACGGATGCCAGCGGGGTGAATGCGACCGCCGGTACAGCGCCGCGCCTGTACTACAAGAAGTCAACCGACGCCAATACCTTTGCTGGAAATACTTCGGCAAACAACGGCTGGAAGTTTGTTGAATCCACCACCGGTTCATCTCCGTTCAGTTTTACCCTCAATGCCTCTTTGCTGCAGGCGCCATTGGCAGGGGGGGATGTCATCCAGTATTTTGTGGTGGCACAAGACAATGCCGGTACGCCGAATGTGAGTATCAACAGCGGTTCATTCGCTGCCGCACCAGCCGGTGTGGCCCTGACGGCTGCGGCTTTCCCGCTCGGCGGAACCATTAACAGCTATTCCATCGGGACATCGGTTGCAACCGCTGTTACCATCGGCGCCACCGGAACCTATACCAGTATCACCGGCGCGGGCGGTTTGTTTGCTGCCATCAATGCGGGCGGACTTACCGGCAATACCGTCGCCACCATCATCGACGCATCGGTCACTGAAACCGGCGCTACGGCCCTCAACCAGATCAACTATGGTTGTTCCGGTCCGGTTACCCTCACCATCAAGCCGCAGACGACGGCAACCCTTACCGGCTCAGTGACGAGTGGGGCGCTGATTAAATTAAACGGCGCCGATAATGTGATCATTGACGGCAGCAACAGCGGCGGCACTGACAAGAGTCTGACCATTGCCAATACTGCTACTACTGCTCCCACAGCGATATGGGTGTCGAGTACAGGAACAGGCGCCGGTGCCACAAATAATACCATTAAGAATTGCATCATCAATGTCAACAGCTCGCTGTCCGCTTCGGCAACCGGTATTTCGGTATCGGGCAGTACCATCAACACAGGCGGTGCGGATAACGACAATGTAACCATTCAGAACAATACCATCAATTCTCCGGGTATCGGGGTATATGCAAACGGTACTGCAGCCGTTTCAACGGGCGGAATTGACAACCTGAGTGTTACGGGTAATTCGTTTGCCAGCGGAAATTCGACCGTAGCGGTCTATGGGGTGGAGGTTGGAAACGCATTGAGCGCTTCGGTAGCTTCCAACACCTTCAACCTCACCACTACGTCTATATCTGCGCCGGTAGCCATTTCGCTTGAAACCGGCGTTTCCGGTTCCGCTGTCACATCCAATCAGATTCAGGCTGTTACAGCCGCCAACACCGGTGGCTACGGCGGCCGTGGTATCACGGTGGGTACCGGCTCTGCTTCCAGCAATATTACCATCGCCAACAACTTTGTAGCCGGAGTAAACGGTTCCAACTGGAGTGCATTTGGCAACTCTTCTTCTGCAGGTATCTGGATAGGGGTAATTGGAAACAGTTCTACGCTGACTAACACCACGGGCGGGGTCAACCTGTATCACAACACAGTAAACATAACGGGTAGCATAGGTACAGCAAGCACTACCGCGCTGACTGCGGCCCTGTACGTTGGCTCAGGCGCCAGTGCACTCGATATCCGGAACAATATCTTCGTGAATACTCAAACCGGTACCAGTACTACTCAAAGGAATTATGCCATTTATTCCGCAGCGGCAAATGCGGCCTTTACAAATATCAATTACAACGATTACTTCGTTTCCAACTCCTTCAATTCCGGCTCTGCCATATTAGGTTTTATTGTATCTGACAGAACGACCCTTGCTGCACTTCAAACCGGATTCGGGGGCAACGTCAACTCAGTGAACATTGCTCCGGTATTTACCAGTACCACGGACCTGCACCTCCCCGGAGCTTCCAATGCGACGCTCGACAATCTCGGCACGCCCATTGGAACCGTGACGACAGATATTGACGGACAGACCCGCAGCGGCAGCACCCCCGATATGGGCGCCGATGAATTCACTCCTCCGGGATGTATTACTGCCACCGGCGGCACCGCCTCCGGCAGCACGTCGTTCTGTGGTTCCGGCACCCCCACCATCACGGCTACCGGCTATTCCACCGGTATAGGCACCACGTATCAGTGGGTGTCTTCCACCAATAGCGGCGACTATCCCAACGGCGGTTCCGCCGTTTCCGGACAGACCAACCCGGCGGCGCTGACGACCGGCGTGGTCAGCACGACCACTTACTATTGGCTACGGGCACAGTGCGCCACCAACAGCTCGACGGATTACTCCAATATGATAACGGTTACTATAAACCCGGTTCCTACGGCAACGGCCTCGAGTAACAGCCCGGCATGCACGGGTTCAACCCTGCAACTTTCCGTGAGTACCAGTATCGGCACCTCGTTCTCCTGGAGCGGCCCCAACAGCTTTACCTCCACGAGCCAGAACCCGCAGATCAGCAGCGTGACCTCCGCAGCAGCGGGTACTTATACCGTAACCGTGACGGCTGCGGGATGTAGTGCAACTTCATCGACAACGGTAGTGGTGAATAATGTACCGGTAATTACCAGTACCACTGCAACACCATCCACTGTTTGTACAGGTGGAAATAGTCAGTTGCAGGTCAATTTGCCTGCGCCTTCTGCTTATTGTACCTCTATTGCTTTTACTAGTGGAGTAGAAGCAATCTCACTGGTACAGTTTGCAGGCATTAACAATTCCAGCACCTGTGGAATCAGTGGTAGTGCCTTAGAGAATTTTACATCAATTTCGGGCAATGTTGTGGCTGGTTCCGTCTATCCGATTACCTTATCCGGAACTACTGATGGAAATTACACCAACTATTTCACCGCTTTCTTTGATTGGAATCAGGATGGTGTTTTTGAAACCACTGTGCCGATAGGTACTATTGTGAATACAGCCTGTGTACAACAAGTAACGAATAATATAACTGTTCCTATAACTGCTGTAAACGGAACAACCCGGATGCGCATCGTGAAAGTTTTTAATTCAAGCCCAACCAACCCATGTGGCACTTACGGCTTTGGACAAGCGGAGGACTACTCCATCAATGTTACCGGTGGTGTTGATGCCGCTACCTACGCATGGATCCCCGCAGCAGGTTTAACCCCCGATGCCACTAGTGCAACGGTTACAACACCTGCTTTAAGTGCTACTACTACCTATATCGTAACGCTTACAAACGGAGCGGGTTGTACGGCTACATCAAGCGTAACCGTAACAGTAAATTCAACTACGGCCGGCATTACCAACAATACCGGTACTACCACACTCACCTGTACCACCACCGCCATCAGCCTTACCGCTACCGGTGGCGGCACGTATGCGTGGAGCGGCGGGTTAGGCACTTCGGCTGATGCTACGGTTA